>JALVUH010000078.1 GCA_027035735.1 Nautiliaceae bacterium | reverse complement strand
ATTGTAGGATATTTTTTTGTTTTTCTAAATACATGTTTTCTAATAACATTTCTAAGTTCATTTTCAAAGATTCTATTTTTTTCATATACATAATCTTTTGCATGATCAATATAATTTGCAAGTAAATCTTCCATCTCTTTTGCAAAAGCTTTATCATCTTTATCTGCAATAATTCCATATGTTGTAACACGAGGGCGAGAGATAAGTTTTTTATTCTTCTTATCTACTTGTGCTACAATCATTATAATACCCTCATTTGCTAATTTTTGTCTATCAATCACTACATCATTTTCAATCTGTTCATTTATTTGATTATCTATATAAATTTTTCCAGTTGGTACATTTTTAACTTTTCTAACTTTTTTTGGAGTAATTTCCCATTGTTCTCCATCTTCCATTACAAAAATATTCTCTTCAGGAATTCCAACACTCATAGCAGTTTCTCTATGTTTCATTAAATGATTATATTCACCATGAACTGGGAAAAAGTATTTTGGTTTTACAAGCCTTAACATTAATTTTTGCTCTTCCTGACTTGCATGTCCACTTACATGAATCTCACTAAAATCATGATATGCTACTTTTGCACCTTTTTTCATCAAAAAGTTTATAAGTTGAGATACTGTTGGTTCATTACCAGGAATTGCTTTTGCACTAATAATTATTTGATCACCCTCTTTTATTTTTACATGTCTGTGTTCATCAATTGCCATTCTATATAAAGCACTCATACTCTCACCCTGGCTTCCTGTTGTAATAATTAATATTTCATGATCTTGGTATTTTCCAATTTCATATGGGTCTATAAAAATATCACGAGGTAGTTTAATATATCCCAAATCCATTGCTACATTTAAATTCTGCTCCATACTTCTACCAATAATACAAACTTTTCTACCATACTTAATACCTCTTTCAATTGCTTGATAGACTCTATGAATATTTGAGCTAAATGTGCTCATAATAACTCTACCTTTAGTTTTCATAAACAAATCATCAAATGTTTTTCCAACTACACTCTCACTTGGAGTAACTCCAGGTTTATATGAATTTGTTGAATCACTAAATAAAGCTAAAACTCCTTTTTCTCCATAATAAGCTAATCTATGTAAATCCGGAGCATATCCATCAATTGGAGTATGGTCTATTTTAAAATCGCCAGTATGAATAATAGTCCCAACTGGTGTTTGAATAGCAAGAGATGATGAATCAATGATTGAGTGAGTCATATGAATCCACTCAACTTTAAAATCACCTATTTGAATAGGAGTTCTTTTTTTAACACTTCTAAAATAACTTCTATATTGAAGAAGTTTATGCTCTTTAAATTTATTTTCTATCATAGCAAGAGGCAAACTTGTTCCATAAATTGGAAATTGCATCTCTTTGAATAGATATGGAACAGCTCCTATATGATCTTCATGACCATGTGTTATTATAAGACCTTTGATTTTATGTCTTATTTCCCTAAGATAACTAAAATCTGGGATTAAAATATCAACTCCATGCATATCTTCATTTGGAAAACTCATACCACAATCAATAATTATTGCACTATTTTCTGTCTCAAGTACTGCACAATTTCCTCCAATTTCATCAAGTCCTCCAAGAGGAGTAAATCTAATCCATCCTTTTGTATTTGAATCTATTTTATTAAAACATGTAAGTCTTGAGTGATGAATTTTTTCATTTTCATTAAAAGCTTTATTTAAATCTTTAAACCATACAAAATTTTTTGGATCAACTTTTTTTTGTTGAACAAGAGGAACTTTTTTTTGTTGTTTTGAATTTCCATTTGATTTTTTTTGATTATTTTTATCTTTATTTTCAATCTCTTTTTGAGAAGTTTTTAAATTTTGTTCTACTGTATTTTTAATAGCTTCTTCAAGATTTATTTTTTCTTTTTCCATTATTACTCCTTTCTGTGGCCAATTCAGAAAAGAGCCGGAAAAAAGTAGAGCCATCTACTTGATGTGGTCTTATTGTTTCTTTAAGTCCAAAATCATTTGGATTAAATTCATATTTTGCAGATAAATTTTTCTTTAAAGTTTTTCTAGGATTTGAAAATGCAATTTTTAAAAATTTTGCAAACTCTTCATCATATGAATCTTTAAATTTTTCAAATAAAATTACACTACTTGTCACTTTTGGAGCTGGTACAAATGCTCCAGGTGGAACATCAAAAAGTTTTTTTACCTTTGCCACACTTTGAGCTAATATAGCCAAGGAAGAATAATTTTTATCTCCTGGCTTAGCCGAAAATTTATCTGCAACTTCTTTTTGAATTAAAACCAAAATATTTTGAGCATTTTTATCTTTTAATGCTCTAAGGATTATATTAGTAGCTACATAGTATGGCAAATTAGCTATTAAATCATATTTTTCTTCTGCCAAACTATCTTGCCAATAATCCAAAACATCACCACATTTCAAATCTAAATTAGGAAATTTCTTTTTTAAAATTTCACACAAATCTTTATCTATTTCTACTGCTAGAACTCTTCTTTTTTCCAGCAACTTTTCTGTTAAATCGCCTAATCCAGGCCCAATTTCTACAACTAAGTTTTGAGTATTGGGCATCGATTGGACGATTTTTTCCAAATAATGTTTATCTTTTAAAAAATTTTGACCAAATTTTTTCTTTGCTTTGATTATAACATATCCTTTTTAATTTTTGCTAAAATTATAACAAAAAAGGTAATTTTTAATGGAATATTTTGCAAAAAGGATTATTCCTTGTCTTGATGTTAAAGATGGGCGAGTTGTTAAAGGTGTAAATTTTGTAGGTTTAAAAGATGCAGGAGACCCAGTAGAAGCTGCTATAAGATATAATGAAGAAGGAGCAGATGAATTAACTTTTCTTGACATTACGGCAAGTTATGAAGGTAGAAAACCAATTGTAGATATTATAAAAGAAGTAGCAAAAGAAGTTTTTATTCCTTTAACTGTAGGTGGAGGTATTAGTGAACTTAATGATATATATGACTTACTAAATGTAGGATGTGATAAAGTATCAATTAATTCTGCTGCAGTTAAAAATCCTAATTTTATAAATGAAGCCGCTAAAAGATTTGGAAGTCAATGTATTGTTGTAGCAATTGATGTAAAGAAAAAAGCTAATGGAAAATGGAATGTATTTATAAAAGGTGGACGTGAAGATACAGGTATAGATGCCATCAAATGGGCAAAAGAAGTAGTAGATAGAGGTGCTGGAGAGATACTTTTAACATCAATGGATGCAGATGGAACAAAAGCTGGATTTGATATTGAGATAACTGAAAAAATTTCAAAACTTGTAAATGTCCCTGTTATTGCTAGTGGCGGGGCTGGTAAAATGGAACATTTTAAAGAAGTTTTTAAACATAAAGCTGATGCTGCACTTGCTGCAAGTATTTTTCATTTTAGAGAAATTGATATAAATGAGCTTAAACATTATTTAAAAAATGAAGGGATAAGTGTTAGATTATGAAAAAATTATTATTATTTTTACCTATATTTATTTTTGCATTTGAAGTTGTTTTTACAAAAATTTATGAAAAATATATTATTCCTAAAACTCCTGCTATCTTAATCAAAACCCATGTTCAAAATTTAACTTTTCCATTTAAATATTTTAAAGTAAAAGATGGATATATTCTAGTAGGGGATATCCAACAAATTAATAACTATTTAAATAATGATTTTTATGCTCCTGCAGATGCTAAATTTAAAAACATAAAAATATCTATTATTGATATGGATAAAATCCAGTATAAAATAATTCAAAAAATAAAAAAAGAGTATAAATCTTGTGACATTAAACAAATAATTTTTCTCTCACCTGATGAAGAAAAATTAATTACACATCCTACTACAATTAAAATAAAATATAAAGTTATTTTGGATTGTAAATAATGTTTCACGTGAAACAAGGAAGAATATGAATATAAAAATCATTAGTAGTGGGAATAAAGAAATTTTTCCTTTTGCAATTCCTATAGGAATAGGATTAATTGAAAGTGCAATTAATTTAACAAGACTCTGTCTATTTGACAAGCCTGATATGATTATTTTTGTAGGAAGTGCTGGAAGTTATGGAAGAAAACAAATCTTTGATGTTTTCGAAACTTCTACAGCCAGTAATATTGAACATTGTATGTTAAAAAAAGAGTGCTATACTCCCATAGATAATATAATTTCAGCAAATGTTTCACGTGAAACAATAGTAAACTCATCTAATTATATTACTACTAATGAAATAATTTCAAAAGCATTTTTAAAATTAAATATTGATGCAGAAAATATGGAATTTTTTTCTGTTGTACACGTTGCAAAAGAGTTTAATATAGCAGTTAAAGGAATTTTTGTTATTACAAATTATTGTTATGAAAATGCACATAAAGAGTATCTACAGAATATAAAAAATGCAAAAGAAAAACTAATAAAATATTTAATAGATAAAAAGATAATAAAGGAAAAAAATGAATAAAAAAATTTTTATGGATTATTTACCTGAAGAACTAGAAGAAATGGGAATCAAACCAAAATTTAGAATAAAACAGCTATATAACTGGGTATATAAAAAATATGTAGATGATTTTGAAAAGATGAGTAATTTACCAAAAGATTTAAGAGAAAGACTAAAAAAAGAATTTATTATAAATCCACTTGAGATGATAAATCACGAAGTTGCAAGCGATGGGACTGAAAAGTTTTTGTTTAAACTAAATGATAATCATACAGTTGAGACAGTTTTAATTAAAATGAAAGATGAAAGAATTGAAAATGGCAAGAAAAAAGAGGCAAAATATACAGTTTGTGTATCAACTCAAGTAGGATGTAAAGTTGGGTGTGCTTTTTGTCTAACCGCTAAAGGAGGATTTGTAAGGAATTTGTCTGCAGGTGAAATTGTAGCACAAGTATGGTTTATGAAAAAATTTAAAAACTTTAGTGAAAACAAAGCATTAAATGTAGTTTATATGGGAATGGGAGAACCACTTGATAATTATGATAATGTGATAAAAGCAATTAAAATTATTGCTCATCAAGATGGATTAAATATTTCACCTAGACGTCAAACTATCTCAACTTCAGGAATTGCTCCAAAAATAGAAAGACTTGGAAAAGAAAATCTTGGAGTTGGACTTGCTATTTCACTTCACGCAGTTGATGATAAATTAAGAGAAGAATTAATTCCTTTAAATAAAGCATATAATATAAAAAGTGTAATTGATGCAATTAAAAAATATCCTATTGATAAAAGAAAAAAAGTAATGTTTGAATATTTAGTAATTAAAGATGTAAATGATGATTTAGCTTCCGCTAAAAAGCTTGTAAAATTACTTAGTGGAATTCCAAGCAAAGTAAATTTAATATACTTTAATCCATATCCAGGAAGTCCATATAAAAGACCAGATGAAGAGACGATGAAAAAATTCCAAAGATATTTGCTTGATAAAGGAATTACGTGCACTATTAGAGAAAGTAAAGGAATTGATATTTCAGCCGCCTGTGGACAACTTAGAGAAAAAGAAATTTCAAAAAATTAATTTATCCTTTTTGGATATTAAAGGAAAAAACAATGGCTCAATTAAAATACCTACCTGCAGGAATTAGACTTCATATAAAAGAGATTTTTTACAAATTAAATGATAATTTAGATGAATATTACTATTTTCATTTTGAAGATATTCCAACGGGACTTAAAGCAGAAAAGTTATTGAAAAATGAAAATATTAAATCAATACCTGTTCCAAATGAAATATTTAAAGAGTGTGGAGTAGCTATTTTAGTAAAAGATAAAAACAGAATAAAATCTATATTAGATAAAAATAATATAAAATATGAAATTTGGATAAAAGAAAAAAAATTCAAAAAAATAGAGGGAAATATAGAACCTAAAAGCTGTCAATTATAAATTTTAATATCTGCCCTATTTTTAATTTTACTAAAATAATCTTTTAATATTTGATTTCTTTTTTCTTGTAAAATTTTATTAGCGATAATATCTTTAACTTTTTCAAAAGGTAAATATACTTTTCCTTCTTTATTTACAATATAGTAAGTACTAAATGTTAAACCTTCATTTATAATAGGAGTATATTGCCCTACTTTTGTATTTTTAAATAGATATAATTTATCAAGAGGTAATTTATTCCACTGATATACTATTGTCTGAGAAATTATATTTTTATCACTATAAAATGGATTTGTAAATAAATTTTTTAAAACTTCTGGATTATTAGCTGTATATTTCACAACTTGAATTGTTTTAAATATAGCAAATTCATCTTTGTGAGTATTATAATAATTTTTTATTTCTTGAGGAGATATTTGAAGTTTAGAACTTACAATATTTTCAAAAAGTTTTTGTTTTAATAAGTTTTGTTTTAACTTTTCTCTAAATTCTTTATATTCTCCCCTTTGCATAAGAATATTTTTAAATTCAAATAAACTTAAATGATTTTCTTTGGCTATTTTATTCATTGCTTCGTCTATTTCATAATCATCTACACTAATTCCTCTTTTTTTAATTTCGCTTTCTATCAATTTCTGATCAATCAAATAATTTAAAGCTTGATTTGGAGAAATATGTAATTGTTTTGAAATTTTTTGAATATCATAAGAAGTAATGGGTTCTTTATTTACACTTGCAATTACTTTATCTATTATTTTGGCATTTAAAGAAAGAAGTATTAAAGAAGTTAAAAATAATTTTTTCATATATTCCCTTTTTAAAGGGAATTATAACAAAGAAGAGCTTATTTAGAAGCTGCTTCTTTAAGAGCTTCTAAAGCTGCTTCGTAATTTGGTTCTTCTGTAATTTCTGGAACTAACTCTTTATAAGCAATTTTTCCATCTTTACCTACTACAAAAATTGCTCTTGCACTAAGACCTCTAAGTGGTCCTTCTGCAATTAAAGTCCCATATTGAGTTGAAAAACATTTTTCTCTATAATCACTTAAAACTTGTAAATTTTCAATTCCTTCAGTTGAACAAAATCTTTTTGCTGCAAATGGTAAGTCCATTGAAACTACACAAACCACTGCATTTTCAACTTTAGCTGCTTGTTCGTTGAATTTTCTTGTTTCAGTTGCACATACAGGTGTATCAAGGCTTGGTACTGCAATAATTAATTGTGCTTTATCACTTGCACCACCAATTGTTACTTCTTCAAGTGCAGTATTTGGCAAAGTTACAACTGGTGCAGTATCTCCAACATTCACTTGATTCCCATAAAGTGCTACATCGTTTCCTTTTAATTTTGTTGTTACTGGCATATTGCCTCCTTTTTTTATTTAGTATAACAAGTAAAAAGTTAAAAAAAGATTAAATTTATCTCTTTTTATTTTAAATGTTACTTTTTTACACAATATTTTTTACAAAAGCATCAAATGTATTTTTTACTTTTCCTTTAAAATAAAGCCTATTGTTACGAATAGTAATAACAAGCTCTTCACCACTCTTTGGATAAACTTTTACACTATCTCCTATAAGTCCTGCTTCTTTTGCCTTTAAAAAACTTGCACACATCCCAGTCCCACATGCTAAAGTTTCATCCTCTACCCCTCTTTCATATGTCCTTACATAAAGATTTCCATTTTTAACCTCAGCTACATTTACATTTGCATTATGTTTATTTCTAAGCTCTCTACATTCATTTACATCAAAATTATCTAAATTATCAAGTTTTACTAAATGAGGCACCCCTGTATCAAAAAGCGTCCATTCATCAAACTCCCCTATTTTCTTATGAGGAGTAAGTTGAGTTTCTACCATATCCCCATCAACTTCAGCTTCAATAACCCCAGCTAAAGTCAAAAATTTCATTTTTTTAGGAGCTAAATTATTAGTATAAGCATAATGGGCAGCTGCCCTACTTCCATTACCGCACATCTCAGCCTCACTTCCATCAGAATTATAAAACTGCCACTCAAAATCAAATTCAGAATGTGGCAAAATCACTATAAGCCCATCAGCCCCTACTCCATTAAATCTATCACAAAGTCTTTTAGCTAATTCACTCCTATCTTCTTTTTTAAAGGTATGAAAAATAACAAAGTCATTTCCACTAGCAGAATATTTTGAAACTATCATTACTATCCTTTTTAGTTATAATTATAATAAAAAAGGAATTAAATGATTTTAATAGCAGGTCCATGTGTAATTGAGAGTAAAGAGCAAATTTTTAAAATTGCTGAATATTTAAAACCATACAATGAAAAATATGATTTTTATTTTAAAGCAAGTTTTGATAAGGCAAATAGAACAAGTCTAGATTCATATAGAGGTCCTGGAATTGAAAAAGGGCTTGAGATTTTAAATGAAGTAAAAGAAAAATTTGGGTATAAACTTTTAACTGATGTTCATGAAACTTGGCAAGTAAAAAAAGCTGCTGAGGTTGTAGATGTACTTCAAATCCCAGCATTTCTTTGTCGTCAAACTGATTTATTAGTAGAAGCGGCAAAAACAGATAAAATAGTTAATATAAAAAAGGGCCAATTCATGAACCCTGCTGATATGAAATATTCAGTCTTAAAAGTGCTTAAAACCAGAGGATGTGATGAAGTTAGTTTTCAAAATTCTAAAAAATATGGTGTTTGG
>JALVUH010000077.1 GCA_027035735.1 Nautiliaceae bacterium | reverse complement strand
ATTCTAAAGAAAAGAGCTAAATCTTTTTCTCTCGTATTTTTAAGCATAAACATTTTAAAAGGTTTAATAGCTCTTTTTATTGCAGTATCATATCCTATTTTTTCTTCCATATAAGGTTTTATTCCATTATTATAAGCTTGTTTGGCATATGGTTCCATTATAAAAAATGTAAGCACAAGTGCAAGCGAAACTAAAAGAGTAGTAGGAGGAGATTGAGGTGTTCCAAGAGCCTGTCTTAAAAATCCAAAAACTACTAAAATCCTAACAAAACTAGTAGCAACTAATACAATACTTGGAGCTAAAACCAAAATAGTTAAAATAAGCATTACATTCATTGTAGTAACTAACTGTTTAGGAGAAGCAGGCGCACTTAATGATAAATTTACCGTAGGAATTTGAGGATTTGTTGCAGCAAACAAAAAAACTCCCAAAAGTAAAAATAAGACTATTTTTTTCATTTTACCCTATCAAGAATAGATTTTTTAACTTTATTAGGATTATTTTCAGTAGCAAAAAACCAAATTTCAACTCTTCTATTTTTTGCCCTTCCCTGAGGTGTAGCATTACTTGCAATTGGATGATATTGACCATATGCAGCTGCACTAAGCCTTCTTGGATCCACTCCATCTTTAATTAAAACTTTTAATACAGTAAGTGCTCTTGCCGCACTAAGCTCCCAATTATCTGCATAAGGAGATGTTGGAGGTGGAGGAGTATTGTCTGTATAACCTCTTATTTGGATTTGGACATTTTTTGGTAAATATTCTCTAATAATTAAAGCTATTCTTTTTAAAAATAACAAAGTATCAGTATTAGTAATTTTCGCACTTCCAGGAGGAAAAGTAATATCAGCAGGAAGTCTTATAAAAAATCCTTGCTCACCTTCTTGTAAAGTAATAGATGGACCTTTTCCTCCTGATGTAAATTGTTTAAATTCAGTAATTGCTTGAGAGAGTTTGTTAACAGCTCTTGCAGTCTCTTCATTTTTTTTAATAGGAGTAGCTTGCATAATTCTTTCATGAGAAATTTCTGTTTGAACTCCTCCATTCAATACTCCTAAAGAACCTGCTAAAGAACCTATTGCTTCTTCAACTTTTTTTGCATTAATAGTAGACATTGAAAGAAGCAAAACGAAAAAACAAAGCAAAAGACTCATCAAGTCCCCAAATGTTGCAAGCCACTCAGGCATACATTCAGGACATTCACATTTACATTTTTTTGCCATTAATTATCCCTATTCAAATTGACTAACTCTTTTACTAGGAGGTAGAAAACTTAAAAGTTTTGCCTCAAGAGTTCTTGGATTATCGCCTGCTTGGATTGACATTATACCTTCAATAATCATAGTTTTTGCCAAAATTTCATCTGAATTTCTAAGTCCAAGTTTATTTGCAATTGGATTACCAAAAATATTACCTATCATTGCTCCATACAAAGTAGTAAGAAGAGCTACCGCCATAGATGGACCAATTGAAGATGGATCTGACATATTAAGAAGCATCGCAACAAGACCAATAAGAGTACCAATCATTCCCATTGCCCCTGCAAGTCCTGCCCAGTTGCTAAAAATAGAAGCCATTTGCTTATGTCTTTCATCCATCTGTTCTAAATCTATCTCTAAAAGTTCTCTTATAGTATCTGGCTCATTACCATCTACTGCCATTGAAAGACCTTTTTTTAAAAACTCATCTTCTTCATTTGCTGCAGCACTCTCAAGCGATAGTATTCCATCACGTCTTGCTTGCGTAGCATAATCTACAAGTTTTTTTATAAGTTCTTCATAATTTGGTTGATAAGAAGGTTTAATTGCAATCATAAAAACTTTTGCAAATTTTGTCATCATATCCATTTTATAACCAATAAGAAGTGTCATAATAGAACCTAAAACAACAATCATCACAGAAGGTCCATCAATATAAGGCCCTACTCCAACACCCATGGCCATAGAACCTATAATCAAACCAAGCACACCTACTAAACCAATGACAGTAGCTAAATCCATAAATTAAGCCTTTTTTGATATAATTTTAGCAAAAAAAAGGATTTTTGTATGTTTCAAATAATTATACTTGCTGCCGGTAAAGGCACTAGAATGAAATCTCAAACACCAAAAGTATTACATACATTATGTAATAAACCAATGATTCATTATATAATCGGCGAATCTCAAAAAATAACAAGTAATATTGATGTAATTTTAGCTCATAAATTTGATGAAGTTAAAAAATCAATTGAAAATTTTAATGTAAAAATTCATAAACAAGATTTAGAAAAATACCCTGGAACTGGTGGAGCATTAAAAGAAGTTCCTTTTATTGGAGAAAAAATTTTAATATTAAATGGTGATATGCCGCTAATTACAGCTGAAGAAATTAAAAAATTTTTTGAAATTGATGCTGATATTGTAATGAGTATAATGAAACTTGATAATCCTGATGGATATGGAAGAGTTGTAATTGAAAACGGAAATGTTAAAAAAATAGTAGAACAAAAAGATGCAAGTGTTGATGAACTCAAAATTCCTTATGTAAATGCGGGAGTATATTGTTTTAAAAAAGAAATACTTGAAAAATACATTCCTCTTTTAAATAACAATAACGCTCAAAAAGAGTATTATTTAACAGACATAATTGAAATGGCAGTAAAAGACAATTTAAAAATTAAAGCACTTGAAGTAAATGAAAAAGATTTTAAAGGAATTAATTCCAAAAAAGACTTAGCCGAAGCTGAGAAAATTATGTGTAATAGAATTAAAAATAAATGGATGCAAAATGGAGTCATTATGAGACTTCCTGAAACAATTTTTATTGATGCATATACTGAATTTGAAGGAGAATGCGAAATTGAAAGCGGAAGTGTAATTAAAAATAGCAAAATTATTGAATCTAAAATAAAAGCAAATTCTGTAATTGAAGAAGCAACTATCAAAAATAGTGAAATTGGTCCAATGGCAAGAATTAGACCAAAAAGTGAAATTATAGATTCTAAAATAGGAAATTTTGTAGAAGTTAAAGCTTCTAAACTAAATGATGTAAAAGCTGGACATTTAAGTTATCTTGGAGATAGTGAAATTGATAGTGGCACAAATATTGGAGCTGGGACAATTACTTGCAATTATGATGGAAAAAATAAATACAAAACAAAAATAGGTAAAAATGTTTTTGTTGGAAGTGATACTCAACTTATAGCTCCTGTAGTAATTGAAGATGAGGTAATTATTGCAGCTGGAAGCACTATAAACAAAGATATACCAAAAGGCTCTTTAGCTATTTCTAGAGCACCTTTAAAAATAGTAAAAGGCTTTTATTATAAATTTTTTGGGAAAAAATGATGAATGTTTTAATAGGAGTTAGTGGAAGTATTGCTATATATAAAACTTGTGAGCTTATAAGACTTTTTGTTAAAAGAGGAGATAATGTCAAAGTTGTTATGACACCATCAAGCGAAAAATTCATAACTCCTTTAACATTTGAAGCATTAACAAGAAATAAGGTATTAACTCAAAATTCTGAGAGTTGGTCTAATAATGTAAATCATATAGATTATGCAAAATGGGCTGATATATTTATTATTGCTCCAGCTAGTGCCAATACACTAAATAAAGCTTATAGAGGAATTGCTGATAATCTTTTATTGCAAGTATATCTTGCAACAAAAGCCCCTACACTTTTTGCACCAGCTGCCAATACCAATATGTATCTTCATCCAACCACCCAAGAAGCTATAAAAAATCTTAACTGCATAGAGGCAAATTCCGGACTTCTTGCATGTGGAGATGAGGGAATTGGCAAAATGGCAGAGCCTGAAGAAATATTTTTAAGAGCCCTTAGAGAAGTCAATAAGGAAGATTTTTGGAAAAATAAAAAAGTAGTAGTAACTGCTGGAGGAAGTATTGAAAAAATAGATGATGTAAGGTTTATTTCTAACTTTTCAAGTGGCAAAATGGGAGAAGCTCTTGCAAAAGCTTTTTATATTAAAGGTGCTGATGTTACTCTTATTTCAAGTAAAGAGCATAATTTGACAAAAGAAATAAAACAGATAAAAGTAACCTCAGCAAAAGATTATTTAGATGCAATCTTAAAAGAAAATCCAGATTATCTGATAATGGCAGCAGCAATAGTAGATTATAAACCAAAATATACTCCTGGAAAACTTAAAAAAGAGCATATTGGTAAAAAAATGATTTTAGAACTTGATGAGAATATTGATATTTTAAAATCTTTAAAAGATAAATCATTTAAAAAAATAGGCTTTAAAGCAGAAAGAGATGAGAAAAATGCACTTCAATATGCTAAAAATGCTCTCAATAAAAAAAATCTTGATGCAATTTGTTTAAATCTACTTACAAAAAATAATTTTGGAAGTGATGAAAATGAAATCATCTTTATTACCAAAAATAAAGAAATTAAATTTAATCAAGACAAAAAAGATAAAATAGCCTTTAAGGTAGTAGATGCCATTAAAAATATCTAAAACAGCTAAAATTTTAAAAGCTCTAAATAGATTTCAAACTATAGAATTCAATACTACTTTACCTGTAAAATTAGAAATAAAAGAGCAACTAAACGATATAAAATATTTAATAAATTTAGGCAAAAAAGAAGTTATCACAAAAAGTTTTGTTCCTTTAAAAAAAGGAAAATATTTTGCTTTAGTTAAAGAATTACACGGAAATATACAAATTTCAAATCTAAAAAAACTATCAAATATAGCAATTATGTTTGAAAAAATTACTCCAAAAGAAGTACATACAAAAGAACAAATATTACATCATTTAGCAAACGCTAATACAAAAGAAGAATTTATTTTTTATATGAATATTTTGCTTAGTTTTGAGAGAAAAATTTATCATCTTTTTATAAATGAAGAAAAAAAAGCTCTATTTCAATACAAATTTCACAAAAATAAGTTACAATTTTATGCAGTTTTTAATAATTTAGGAGAAATAGAAGGGGAAATTTTTAATCAGACACTAAATATCTTTTCTCCTTTTAAAAATACATTAGAATTAATTAAACAAAATGAAAACTTAATTAATTTAAAAGTTAATACTTTTTTAAAAGATGTAAAACCGCTTTATGAATTCAATGAAAATTTAATAAATCTAAAGGCTTAGTGTGCATTTAGCAATAATTATGGATGGAAATGGGAGATGGGCAAAAAAAAGAGGTCTAAAAAGAATTGAAGGACATAAAAAGGGAGCTGAGGTTGTAAAAGAGATTACTACATATTGTGCAAATAATCCAGAAATTGATATTCTTACACTATATGCATTTTCCACAGAAAATTGGAAAAGACCTAAAATGGAAGTAGAATTTCTCATGAAATTACTTGATAATTGGCTAAAAAAAGAACTTGATACTTATATAAAAAATGATGTAAAATTTGAAACAATTGGAGATATTTCAAAATTTAGCGATAAACTAAAAAAAAGAATAGAATATACAAAAGAAATTACAAAAAACAATAAAAAATTAACTCAAGTTTTAGCATTAAATTATGGTAGTAGAGATGAAATAACAAGAGCTGTTAAAAAATTAGTTGAAAAAAATGAAGAAATTACACCAGAAAATATACAAAAAAATTTAGATATTACTCGTGATGTAGATTTACTTATAAGAACAAGTGGTGAAATTAGAGTAAGCAATTTTTTGCTTTGGCAAATTGCATATGCTGAAATGTTTTTTACTAAAACATTATGGCCTGATTTTAACTCAAAAGAACTTGAAGAGATATTAAATGAATTTAAAAAAAGAGAAAGAAGATTTGGAGGAATATAAGGAAAAAAATGAGTAATTTAATAATTTATCTATTTTTATTTATAATCGGAAGTGCAATCGGAAGTTTTTTAAATGTTGTAATTTATAGAGTTCCACTTGGAAAAAGTATTATTTCTCCTCCTAGTAGCTGTCCAAACTGTGGCAAAAGAATAAAACCATATCATAATATTCCTATTTTAGGATGGTTTATTTTAAAAGGAAAATGTTTTTATTGTAAAGAACCCATTTCAAAAAGATATCCTATTATAGAATTTTTAAGCGGAATTTTAGCAGTTATAATTTATTACAAACTTCAAACAATAGATATTTTTTATATTATAGATTTTGCAATTTTTGCAACTCTTCTTGCTCTTTCTGTAATAGATTTGGATTATAAAGCTGTTCCTGATAGTCTAAATCTTTTAGCTTTAACACTTGCATTCTTTTCATCTCCTCATATTATAGAAAATATCAAAAATGCCCTTTTAATGATAGGTATAGTAAGCCTTATTAGATTTTATATTTCATATATACTCAAAAAAGAAGCTCTTGGAGAAGGAGATATTATAGTAGCAGGGACAATGGGAGCTTTAATTGGATTAAAACTATCATTAATAGCTTTATTTATTGCTTCATTTATTGCAATATTTCCATCTTTATATATTAGATTTAAACACAAAGATTTTGAACTCCCTTTTGTTCCTTTTTTAGCATTAGCTACATTTATAGTCTGGTATTTTGACAGCTTTTTTAATATAGTATGGAGAAATATATATGGATAAAATTTCAAAATATATTTTAAAAGAATTTTTCCCATCTTTTTTTACTGTATTTTTTATTTTAGGAATTATAATTTCTCTTATCTTTATCATTTCCATATCCAACATAACAGCAAATATCAAAATAACTTTTTTTGAACTTCTTGAAATGTATCTTTTATCACTCCCTCAAATTATTTTTTTATCTCTTAGTATCTCATTTTTTATAGCATCCATAAACAATTATTCAAAATTTTCAGAAACTTTTGAATTAATAGCTTTTTTTTCTTTAGGATTCAAACCACTAAAAATATTAAAACCTATATTAATACTCTCATTTATTTTTACTTTAATTAATCTTTTTATTTTAATTGTTTCAATCCCTTATTCAAAAGCTACATTTACTAATTTTAAAATAAAAAAAGCTCAAGAAGCAAAATTTAATTTTCAAAGCTCAAAAGTATCTCAACAATTTGGAGATTGGTCTTTATTTGCGACTTCAGCAAAACATAAACATTTTCAAAATGTATATCTTTACAATAACAAAAAAAGAGAATTAATTTTTGCTAAAAAAGCAAAACTTTCAATCAAAAATAGAATTTTAATGTTTAAATTACAAAATGGTAAATTATATAACTTCAAAAAAACATTTCAAATAGATTACAAAAAAATGCAAATCAATCAAATTATCCCTACAACTAAATTATCTATTTTAAATTTTAAAAATTATTTCCAAAAAAACAAAAAACTTTTCACTCATTATCTCCCTTTTGCTTTAATTCCTATCTCTTTAATATTTTTTATTCCATTTTTTTCTTTTTTTCATCCAAGACTGCATAAAAATAAAGCCTTGCTCTATTCCATAATTCTATTAAGTATTTATATCACATTCTCTTTTGTAAATAAAAAATTTGAAATTGCTTTAATTATTCCTTTAATCTTTTTTATTTTAGGAGGTATTTTATACAAATGGAAAGTAAACTTTTAAAATCTATTATAAGCTATGATGGTAGTAAATTTTATGGTCTTCAAATCCAACCAAACAAAAAAACTGTTATAGGAGAAATCCAAAAAGCTCTAAAAAAACTAAATATTATTACTCAAATTAATCATGCAGGAAGAACAGATAGAGGTGTTCATGCTTTAAATCAAGTAATTTCTTTTAAGATTCCCTCTTATTGGGATGAAAATAAATTAAAAAATATACTCAATCAAATATTAATGCCAGAAATTATGTTCAAAAAAATAGAAAAAACACATAATTTTAATCCAAGATTTGATGCAAAAAAACGCTCATACAGATATATTCTCTCTCCATTTACAAACCCTTTTATTGATAATTATGTAACTTTTTATCCAAAAAAAATAGAAAAAAATTTAATACAAAATGCTCTAAATATATTAAAAGGAAAACATGATTTTGAATATTTTGCTAAAACTGGAAGTGAAGTAAATCATTATATTAGAGAAATATATAATGCTTATATTCTGGAATATAAAAAATTTTATATTATAAAAATTATCGGAAATGGCTTTTTAAGAGGTCAAATTAGAATAATTGTGGATTTTTTATTGAAAATAAACGAAAATTATTTATCTTTAAAAGATTTAGAATTACAACTAAATAAAAAAAAGCTAATAAATAAACACTTAGCAAAACCTAATGGACTTTATTTAGAAAGAATATATTACTAACACTCAATAAAGTTATTTACTTTCACTAAACTTTTTGATATAATTTTCCAAAAAAGGAGCAAAAATGTATACTCCAGAACTTGATAAATTATTAGAAGAAGTAGAAAACGAACTAAAAGAAGCAGTATTTGAATGTGAAAAAATAAGAAAAAAATATACAAAATCAACAGCTAGAAAATTAAGACGCCATTTAGATAAAATTGCAAAACTTAAAGTAGACTTAAGAAAAGAGATGCTTAAATATGAAAAAGAATAAAATAATAAAAGAATTTGAAAATAAGGGATATAAAAATATCTTTGTTTGGTCTGATAGTAAAGGTACATATTATGATTGGCATACTCATCCTTACAATGAAATAAGATATATGTTAAAAGGAAAAATGATAATCAATACAAAAGATAAAAGTATAGAATTAAATCCAGGTGATATTGCCGAAGTAAAAGC
>JALVUH010000076.1 GCA_027035735.1 Nautiliaceae bacterium | reverse complement strand
AAAAACATAAAAAATTAAGAAAAAAATTTATTAAATTCCTTAAGAAATTCAAAAATGAAATCATAGAATTAAAAGAAAAACAAGAAGATATATCTTTAGAAAAATGTAAAAAAATTTTAAGTGAAACTTTTTTAAATAAAGATGATAAAACATTGCATAAAATTAGAATAGAAGTTAAAAAATGCAGATATACAAATCCTCATTTAGAAAAATATCTTAAAAAAATTCAAGATTATTTAGGAAAAGCACATGATTATTATAATTGTGAAAAAATGATGAAAAAATTTGGTTTAAATCCTAAAAAACTAATTAAGAAAAAAGAGAAATTTATTAAAAAAGCAGAGAAGAAAAGAATTAAGTTGTTATATCAAATTTCAACTCTGCACTCTTCATTATAGATATAAACTTTATTTTCTTCTTCATCCTTTGTTTTTTTATGATGTCCATCGCAAAAAGGAAATTTTTTAGATAGACCGCATTGACAAATAAAATAGACTTCATCTTTTCCTTCTATTTTTAAAGGTTTATTTTGTGTAAATTTTACTAATCTAGCCATTTTGACCTCCTATACTTCCTGCTTTTTTACTTCTTTCCATTGCTTGTTGTGCTAAATATCTATCTCCAAATTTTTTAAGATTTTCATATTCTGTTTCAAATACATCAAAATGTCTCTCTTCATCTGCAATTATTTCTTCAAATATTTGTTTAGTACCAGAATCTCGTGCTTCACTTGCAAGAATAGCGAATTCATTATACATATCAATTGCTTCTTCTTCACTTTTCATTGCCCACTCTAACATTTTTTGAGATTCTTTTATATGTTCTACCTCATGTGCCGGTTTCATTTCTATATCACCACCTAAAAATAGAATTCTCTCAGCAAATTTTTCAGTATGAAGCATTTCTTCAATTGCTGTTTTTTTAAAAATACTTGCTAATAAGTCATATCCTAAATCATCTAAAACAAAATGAAAATACATATATTGATGTATTGCACTAAGCTCCTCTGCTATAGCTTTATTTAAAAGTTCAATTGATTTTTCTTTTTTCATTTTATCTCCTTTTTGTTTATTATATAGCAAAAAATTATTAATTGCAATTATTTTTCCAATTATAATAAAAAGTTATAGTTTGATATAATTTCCATTAAAAAGGCAATAAATGAAAGCCGGATTTGTGTTAAAGCCTAAAAATACTTTAAAAATAAAAGATACTTTTTTAAGAATAAAAGAGATTTTTGAAAAAAAAGGAATTGATGTATATTTGGATTCGCTATCTGCTAAAGCAATTGGGCTTTTAGGAATTGATTTTGAAGATATGTGTAAGCAAGTAGATTTTATTGTGGCATTGGGAGGAGATGGAACTTTGATTTCAGTTGCAAGAAGAGCTTATAAGTTTGATAAACCAATTTTAGGAATTAATGCTGGGAATTTAGGTTTTTTAACAGATATTTATCCAGATAATGTTGAAGAATTTTTAGATAATTTTTTAAAAGGTAATTATAGAATTGATGAAAGGATGGTAATTGAAATTGAATTTAAAGCTAAAAAACTTTATGCTTTTAATGATGTAGTTATTAGTAAGGATGTTATTTCTTCTATGATAAATGTGAGAGTAGATACAAATGAAAGTTTTTTAAATACTTATAGAGGAGATGGATTAATCATTTCAACTCCTACAGGTTCTACTGCTTATAATTTAAGCGCAGGAGGACCTGTAGTATATCCTTTAACTGAAAGTTTTATTCTAACACCAATTTGTCCTCATTCTCTAACTCAACGACCTTTGATTCTACCTAGTAATTTTATACTTGAAATTAGTGTAAATGAACAAGTTTCAAAATTAATATTAGATGGTCAAGAAATTTATACCTTAAATGATAAAATAATAGTAAAAAAAGCAAAAAGAAATGCAAAGCTTATCCATAGAATAGAAAGAAATTATTTTGATGTATTAAGAGAAAAATTACATTGGGGTGAGGGTAAATGATAGAAAGAGTTTATCTTAAAGAATATGTAACATTTGAAGAAGTAGAACTTGAATTTTCTGAAGTAGAAATGGAATTTTCAAAAGGACTTATTGTATTTACAGGACCCAGTGGAGCAGGTAAATCTGTATTGATGAGAGGTATTTTATCTATTTTTGGTTTTTTTGATGTAAACGCAAAAATAAGCGAAGCAATAGTAAATCAAGAAATTAATTTAGAAAAATATGGAATTGAAAATGATGAAATAATAATATTTAGACAAATTAAAAAAAATAAAAATAGATATTTTATAAATAATCAAGCAGTAAGCAAAAAAATAATTAGAAAGATTGCAGAAGAATTTATTGATTATTTATCTTTAAGAGAAGTTAAAGAATTTGAAAATGAAAAAATTTTAGAAGTATTAGACAATATGATTAAAGAGAAAGAATATTATGTTAATTTAGAAACATATAAAAAAACATACAAAAAATATATACAGAAAAAAAACGAACTAAAAAAACTATCACTAGCAGAAAAAAATGCTCTTGAAAAAATAGAATTCCTAAAATACGAAATAGAAAAAATAAATTCAATTAATCCAAAAGAAGATGAATTTGAAGAACTTATGAAAATAAAAAAAGATTTATCAAAAATTGAAAAAATAAAAGAAAAAGCTTTTGAAGTAGAACAAATTTTTGAATTTGAAAATAGGGTATATGAATTTTTAGATATGATGGAAGAAGAGAGTGAATTTTTTTCAAATGCTATGAATGAACTTAGAGTAATTCTTGATAAAGCAGGAGAAAAAGCAGAATTTTTAGAAAGTGTAAATATTGAAGAAGTGCTTGATAGACTCTCCGAGCTTCAAGAATTAATCAGAAGATTTGGCTCCATTAAAGAAGCTATCAAATATGCAAAAGAAAAAGAAATAGAACTTGAAAAATTACAAAATTTATCTTTTGAAAAAGAAAACATACAAAAAGAAATAAAAGAACTTGAAAAAAATCTTTTTGAAATAAGTGAATATATCCATAAAAAAAGAGTTGATATTTCTAAAAAATTTATTGAAAAACTTAATTATTTTTTAAACAAACTATATATGCCTCAAGCAGAAATTAAAATAGATTTAGGTGAATTTAATGAATATGGAAGAGATAGAGCAGAAATAATCATTAATGACATAGATATTAATACAATATCCACAGGAGAATTTAATAGGTTAAGAGTTGCTATGCTTGCTGCAAAGCTTGAATATTCAGAAGAAGAAAAATCTCTATTTTTGGATGAAATTGATGCAAATTTGAGTGGTGAAGAGAGTATGAGTGTTGCAGAAGTATTGAAATATTTAAGTTCAAAATATCAAATTTTTGCAATTTCACATCAACCTCAATTAGCAAGCCTTGCAGATAAACATTTTTTAGTTACAAAAAAAGATAACAAATCATTTGTAAAAGAACTCAATAAAAATGAAAGAGTAGAAGAAATTGCTAGAATCATAGGAGGTAAAGAAAAATCACAAAAAGCCATGGAATATGCAAAAGAATTATTAAAGGTTAAAAATGGTTAATGTTTTATTGCAAAGAATAAAAGAATTAGAAGATAAACTTGAAAAAATATCTAAAAACAATGAAGAAGCTAAAGATAATATACTTAAACTATTCAAACAATGTAAAGTTGATAAAAATATAAAAGAACAATTTAAAAAAAATCTATTAAATATAGTTAACAAATTAGAAATTAAAGAAGAAGAAAAATTTTTTAGTGACAATTACTTAAAATACAAAACTTTTATTGATATAGTAAAAAATGTAAATCACGGATATTTAATAATAATTGATGCAAATTATAATGAAGATATAAAAAAATTTATTTTAGGATTTTTACTTAATAAAATTTCTCCTTTTTTTACACTTGATAATAATCTAATTATAGGAATTATTGATGAAAAACAATTTGAAGAAATCAAAAATATCAATTCTGTTCCTTATTTTAACCCTTCAAAAAATGAATATATTGAAATTGATTTAAAAAAAATAATATTTGATATGGATAGTTTTGATTATTTTCAAATAGAAAAAGCTAAAAAAATTTTTGAAGAATTTCAAAAAAGACCTTCATATAAAAACAAACACTATATAGAATATTCACTTATAAAAAATAAAATTGTAGATTTTGAAAGAGAAAAATTAGATAAACAAAAAGAAAAATATGCATATATTTATGATGAATTATATCCAAACCTAGAATTTAAACTAAAAAGAGAAATTAAAAATATTCCATTTGTATTAGCTCTTCTTGAAAGAATAGATAAAGAATTAGAAGAAATTAAAGAATCAAAAGGTATTATTAATATAGTTAATCGTATGTTAAATACTATTGAATTGAATATTCCTGAATTAAGAGATGAAGTTAAAATTTTAAGAGATAAATTAAGAGAATAATCTCTTTATTTTTTTATACTTTTTTGCTAAAATTTCATTACTTGCGGCGGTGGCGGAACTGGTAGACGCGCAAGATTGAGGGTCTTGTGGGCGTAAGCCCGTGGGGGTTCGAGTCCCCCCCGCCGCACCATTTAAAACTTTTAAACAATTAAACCTCAAACACTTTAATGTTAAACATCCCATCAATTCGTTATTCTGTTAAACATTAAACTTGCTTGAAATCTTTGTTGTTATTTTAAAAAATTTGTCCCCAATCTTGTCCTCAAAATCGCATTGTTTTTGCCCCAAAATTTTTATACAATTTTTTGAGGGGTATAAAAGCCTTAAAACCCCCGAAAATACGCAACAAGGAGTTCAAAAAATGGGGACAAATCTGGAGACAAAAAAGATTACGGATAGCGTAATTAAATCTTTGAAAATTACCGGTAAAGAAAAAAAATGGATTAGAATAGAAGAAAATTTATATATCCATCTCAGAAATACGAGTAAAAAATATTTTGTAAGCAAATACTATTTTAATAATAAACATAAAAAAATAACGCTTGAAAAGTATGCTGTTTGAAAACTTGTATAAGATTGAATTTATTTAATAAGTGTCAGAGGGTAAAAGATAAAAATAAAAAAAGAAAAAAGGATAAAAAATTATCCTAAGAATGGGTTAGCATAAAGAGCTATAAGTGCAAGTACAAGTGCGTAAATAACTTGTGCTTCGATCATCGCTAATGCGATGAACATTGTACCCATAAGTTTACCACCCATTCCAGGGTTTCTTGCAGTACCAGCAATTGTTGCTGCAGAAGCATGTCCCATACCAATAGCTCCACCAAGTGCTGCTAGACCAAGACCTACAACAGCTGCTACTACGCTATATGCTTTAATCATAGTATCACCATCTGCTGCGAATGCAAATGCTGCGAAAATTGCCATAAGTGCAATAATTTTTTTCATTGTATCTCCTTAATATTTTATTACGTTACGTCCGTTCGGCTTGCGTGTCCCTACTTAACACGTAACGCATTGAAATTATACATAATTAATTTTATTTTAACAATAGTTTTTTAAAAAATTTTCTATTCTAATTACGGCTTTTTCAAGTTCATATATGTTTTTAGTATACGCAATTCTTATATAATTTGGAAAATTACCAAAATCAACTCCGGGAGTTACGGCTACCTTTGCTTTATAAAGAAGTTTTTTGGCAAAATCAAACGAATTATCAGAATATCTACTTATATCACACCATAAATAAAATGCCCCTTGTGGTTGTGTAATTTCAAATAAATCTTTTAAATTTTCATATAAAAAATCTCTTCTTTTTTGAAATTCTTTTTTTACATTTTGAAGATATTCATAATCAAATGCTTCAAGAGCTGCATATTGAGATAGCGTTGGAGCCGAAATTAAAATATTTTGAGCTATTATTTCTGCTTTTCTAACTAAATTATCAGGCAATATTATCCATCCTATCCTAAATCCAGGCATACAAAAAAATTTACTAAATCCATTTATAATTATTGCATTTTTATTAAATTTCAAAGCAGTAGTATATTCATTTATATATACAAGTCCATGATAGAGTTCATCACTAATTAAAAGTTTATTATTTTTTTCACAAAATTCACATATTTCTTTTAATTCTTTATTATCATAAACTATACCTGTAGGATTATTTGGTGAAGAAATCATTAAAGTATCAAAATCATAAGTTTTAAGCATATCTATATTTAATTTAAAATTTTTATCAGTTGAGATATTGATGAATTCTTTATTCTCAAGTTCCGCAAAATTAGGATAACATGGATAAGTAGGAGAGGGAGAGGCTATCTTTTTAGCAAAATAAAAAGCTATCAAAAATGCCGTAGAAGTTCCAGTAGTTATTATTATATTTTGAGGATTTACTTCAACATTATAAAAAACTTGGTAATGTTTTGCAATTTTTTCTCTTAACTCTTTTAATCCCTTACTTTCAGTATAAAAAAATTTATTTTTCTCAATAGCTTTTAAAGCCGCTTCTTTTACCTTAGGAGAAGGAAGCAAATCAGGTTCTCCTATCTCAAGATGTATCACATCATCTAATTTTAAAGCTTCTTTAACTATATCCATAACTATAAAAGGTTTCATTTTTTAGCCTTTTTATTATAATTATACAAAAAAGGCGTAGAGTGGATTATATAATTTTAGCTTTAATAGGATTTATCGCAGCTCTAACTCCTGGACCTGATATTTTTTATGTTATTAAACAAGGACTTTGTAATGGAAAAAATTATGCAATTAAAGCTGTAGCGGGAATACTCACAGGAAATATTATTTATCTTTCACTTGTGGGACTCGGACTTGGCAATATTGGTAAAAATCCTTATTTTCAACTGATTGTCGGTATATTAGGGGGTATTTATCTTTTAAGAATTGCACTTTTATCCTTTAAAGAAAAAGTAAAACTAAATATTAATAAATGCAAAATAGACAAAAACATTTACAAAGAAGCGCTTTTGCTTAATCTTTCAAATCCAAAAGCAATGATATTCTTTGCTATAATAATTACTCCTTTTTTAAATAAGAACATTATATTAAGTCTATTTGTTTTATTTTTAGGAATTAGTATTGCTTTTATTCTAACAGCAATAATTTCATCAAAGATAAATTTAGAAGAAAAATTTTTAGCTTTTATTAATAAAATTGCATCAATTATATTTTTATTTTTTGCAATTAAGTTATTTATAACAGCTTATGAAGCATATGAAAAAATAGGGAATTAACCCTAAAATCTATTTAAATAATTACAAGCATCTTTATTGCCTAATTTACAACCTTTTTTCAATAACTCTTTTGCTTTTTTTAAATCACCTTTTTTATATGCAATATATCCTAAAAGAGTACAACTATCTCCATCTCCTAAAGCACACCCTTTTTTATAAAATTTAATTGCTAATTGATGATTTTTAGGAATATCACCAAATCCTTTATCATAAAAATATCCTGCCATTCCACAAGCATATCCATCTCCATTAGCACATCTTTCTATAAAATTTGCTAGTGCCGCTTTATATTTTTTTTCAAATGCAAGTTTTAATCCAGGATCATTAGTAAATCCATGATTTTTAGGCAGTGCAAATGCTAAAGATACTATAGCTATTAATATTAATTTTTTCATTTTTTTCCTTTTATAGATTTTTAAACCCACCGGGTTTCTTATTTTAGCTTCAAGCTACACAACCAAAGTCATCATCTTCAAATTCTTCAACATTTGAAGAATTTCCTGATAAAATAGTCTCTTTATATGCAATTGTATCATTATTGTGAATAATCGTATAATAAATTTTGCTGGTATTTCTTACAGTATTGATGGTGGAACAATAAGTTTCAAGTGAACTCAATACCCATCTTTTAGCAGTTATATTATCCGCATTACTTTCAAAAGTATAAATAAAATGGAATTCCGTAAAAATTTTAGGAAAAGTTTCTCTTCTTTTATATTCAATATCTATTTTTGCATTTTTGATATTATGTTTTTTACCCATTTCTACTACATCATATAACGAACAATTCCCAAGACCAGTAATAAAATATTCTACTGGCGAATATTTTTCAGTATCAATTACAATAATCTCTTTACCGTTTGTAGCTTCATATTTTTTGCCATCTATATGTTTAATTTTAATCATTTACTTTCCTTTAAAAATTTTTCAAAATATTCAATTTGTTCTTTTACTCTCTCAGGTGCTGTTGCTCCATAACTTTTTCTACTATTCATTGAATTTTCCAAACTTAAATCTAAATCTTCATCAATTCTTTCATCAATGCTTCTTAACTCTTCTAAACTTAAATCACTTAAGTCAACTCCTTTATTCTCAGCCAAAGCAACGGCTCTACCTGTGATATGATGAGCTTCTCTAAATGGAATACCTTTTTTTACCAAATAATCAGCTAAATCAGTTGCTGTAAGATGTCCTTTTTTACAAGCAGCATACATTTTGTCTTTATTAATTTTCATAGTTTTTAAAGTCTCTTTAAGTATTTCAATAGAAATTAGAGCATTTTTTACACTATCAAAAACTGGTTCTTTATCTTCTTGAGTATCTTTATTATATGCAAGAGGAAGTCCTTTCATAACAGTTAGAAGTGTTATTAAGTTCCCATACGCTCTTCCCGTTTTTCCACGGATTAATTCTGGGACATCTGGGTTTTTCTTTTGTGGCATAATTGAACTACCAGTTGAATATTCATCACTTAAAGTAATAAAAGCAAATTCACTAGTTGACCAAATAATCATCTCTTCAGCGATTCTAC
>JALVUH010000075.1 GCA_027035735.1 Nautiliaceae bacterium | reverse complement strand
ATTGTTTTTATTAAAGATGTTTTAGCATAAATTCTATATTCTCTAATAAGTTTATCCTTTATTTTACTATTAAAATTATCTAAAAGAGGAGATTTAATTTTAGAGAGAGTATTTACATAAGAAGAAAAAAGTAGATTAAAATTTTTTAAAATTTCTTTTAAATTTTTTGGATTTTTTAAATTTTGCTTATTTAAATTAATTTCTATATTTTTTACAATTTCAAAAAATTTAAGATTTTTTATAGATTTTTGCATATCATTTATTATATTTTGAGGTATATTTAATAAATTAGGATCATTTTCAATTGAATCTTTTAAAATTTTTTCAATTCCTGCTAAATTTGAATTATTATCAAAATAAGTATTAGTATATTTAGGCCATCCTTCAAGGAAATATTTTAATTGCTGCAATAAAGATAGAGTAGAAACTTTTACTTGTCCCATCTCTTCAAAATACAAATATTCTTGAAATCTTTTATTTTTTAAAAAAGTATTTAAAAGAGCAATAAGAGCTTTAGTTTCATTGTAAGCTAAAAATTTATTATATATTTCATTTATATTTGCTTTTAAATAATAACTATTTGGATTGATTATTTGTAAATTTTTAGAATATAAAAAACTAAATATTATTAAAAAAATTGCAAAAAATTTCCTCATTTTTTACCTTTAAAAATTAACTCTTTTATTAACAATTCCTTCTTTTTCCATAAGCTCTTTTGCTTGAGAATTTTTTCCTTCTGCTAATAATTCTTCAACTCTTTCATAAATATCATTATGTTTTTTAATTAACTCTTTATAGCTTTTTAACTCTTTTAAAAAGGGATAAAGTTCGCTAAGCTCAATTGCCTCTTTATATTTCTTTTGAGAAATAAAATTTAAAAATTTAAGAGAAATATCAGCTTTTTCAATAATATCTTCTGCTTTATCTTCAAATCCCTCTATCTCTTGCAATATTAATGCAGCTCTTTTTGCTTTTTCAAATTTTTCTTCTTTTAAAAACCTGTTTGCAAATTCATATAATTTATTTGCATAATTTATTATTTTTTCATATTCTTTTGTCTCTTTTAGCTCAGGATGATTTTTAACTATTGCAAAAAAGCCTTTAAAATCTCTTTTCGCCAATTTTTCCTTTAATATTCTAAAAATTTCTGCTTCTTTTAATAAAAGTTCAATTAAAGGAAGTTTTTCATCCACACCCATAAAAGGTTCAAGTAATTCTTTTGCTTTTGAGACATCACCATTTAGTGCATATTCTTTAGCTTTTTCAAAAGTTATTTCCCATTTTTTCTCAAGTAATTTATAATATCTTGTTTCTTTAAGTAAAGGATATCTATTTGCCAAAAGATAGGCTAAAGGATAATTTTGATTTTTTATAGCAAAAACAAATTTCTTATAATTTTTAAAATCTTCTATTATTTTTTCTATTTTTGCTCTTAATTGAGGCACTAATAAAAATTTATCCAAAATTTCAAGTGCTGCTGCTTCATCAACTAAAAAAAGTTCTTTTGCTTTTTTTATATTAAGCTCAATTAATTTATTTAATCTCTCAAATCCTTTAGAAAATTTTAAAAAAGGATTTTTATCTATAAGTTCAAATGCTTTTTTATATTCTTCTTTAATAATAAAATCTAAAAATTCACTCTCTTGTTCAAATAGATTCTTAAAATAAATTTCTCCATTTGTTTTTGAAATAATTAAAAAATTTTTAAAAATAGAAATTTTATATATATTTTCATCTTCCAAAAAATTATCATTTTCTATAGTAAAATCATCAAGATTATAAATTATAATATTTTTATCAGTAGAAATTAACAGATAATTTCTATACATAACAAAATCTCTAAATTTTTTATAAAATTTAGTAATATCTTTAAATTGTTTTTTTAATGTATCCCAATTTACAACCGTAGAAATTTCATCTACGCTTATAAGATAATTATTTTTTTCTACTTTTTTTACCGGTTTTATATGTTCATATTTATCTTTTTTATCAAGAGTAATTAAATTATAAAAAATCACACATTTATCATATCCTCCACCTACCAAATGACTTTTATCTTCATAAAAACTTAAATCTGTAATAAAATCTCTATGTTTTTTAAGCTCATAAACTTTTTTTTTCAATTTTTTGTTATAAACATAAACTTCTCCATCAATATCACCAGAAGCAAAATATTTATCATCTTTACTAAAAGCAACACTCAAAATATCTTTTTTATGAGAAGTAAAAGTAGCAATATGTTTTTTTTCTTCCAAATTCCAAAGAGTAAGAGTTTTATTGACAGCAATTAAAACATATCTTCCAGAATGTGAAAATTTTACACCATTTTCATCAGGTTTATTATCAGGCAATTTAAACCTAAATGCCTTTTTTAGTTTAAAAGTATCATCAAAATAAAAAATTCTATTTTTCTCATCAATAATAATTAATTCATCTCCCGCAAAAAAACGAGAGACTTTTGTTTTTAAATTAACAAATTGTTTCATTTATTTTTTATAAGATTTTCCAACTCTTCTATTTTTTTAGAGAGTTTTTCAATATCTTCTTTTGTAGCAACTCCTAATTCATTTAATTGTTTCTTTACTTCTTCTTCTATCATCTTTTTAAGTTCTTGGAGTTTCTCTTCAGACTCATTTTTTAAATCTTCAATAAGTTTTTGAGCCTCTTGTTGAGTTAACTCACCTCTTTTTTTAGCTTCCTCAATAAACTCTTGAAGCTTTTCTTTTGCTAAAAACGCACTTCCAATTCCTACTTTAATTAAATCTTCAATATTCATATTCCCCTCCTTTTTTTACTATTTTATCAAATTTTTCAAAAAATTTCTTTAACTTTGGAGCAATTACATAAGAGCAATATGGATTTTGAGGATTATTATAAAAATAATTTTGATGATAATCTTCTGCTGGATAAAAAATTTCAAGTGGTTTAACCTCTGTTACTACATTAATACCTTTATTTTTAAGCTCTTCAATTTTTTTTAAAGCTTTTTGTTTTTGATTTTCATCTAAATATAAAATGATTGAGCGATATTGAGTCCCTATATCATTTCCTTGGCGATTTAGTTGAGTTGGGTCATGAATATTAAAAAAAATTTCAAGCAAATCATCATAACTTATAACATTTTCATCATAATCAATCTCTACTACCTCCGCATGTCCTGTCACACCACTGCAGACTTGCTCATAAGTTGGATTAGCTCTTCTCCCTCCTGCATATCCGCAAGTTACATTTCTAACCCCTTTTACATTCCTAAAAACAGCATCCAAACACCAAAAACATCCTCCTCCAAATACCGCCTTAGCCATTTATCTCCTTTAATATTTCACTAGCAATAGATTCTTCATCTACACCCAAATATTTTTCTACTTCTTTAACATTTCCATGAGGAATAAATTTATCTGGATATTCAAAACTTCTTATATATTTATGAAGTCTATTTTCTTTTACAAAACTACTTAACATCTCACCAACTCCACCCTCTTTTGCATTATCACTTATTACATACCATTTTTTTGCTTTTAAATTTTTAAATAATTCTTTATCAAAAGGCTTAACAAATCTTAAATCAATAAGCCCTACATCAATTCCTTTTTCTGCTAAAATATTTAATACTTTATAAGCTCTTCCTACACCATTACCATAAGCAATAAACATAATATCATCATTATCAATCAAAACCTCAGCTTTACCTAATTCAAAATCTTTTGCTTCAAATATTCCTTCTTCAAGTTCAAACACTCCTCTTGGATATCTAAATGCAATAGGTCCTTTATCATAGCTATATGCAAACTCCACTGCTTTTTCTAAAGTAGCAAAATCTCTTGGAGCAAAAAGAGTCATGTTTGGAAGTATTCTAAGATATCCTACATCAAATACACCTTGATGAGTCTCTCCATCAGCTCCAACAATTCCAGCCCTATCAATTGCAAATTTTACAGGATAATTATCAAGACATACATCATGAATTATTTGATCATACCCTCTTTGCAAAAAAGTTGAATAAATTGCTACAAAAGGCTTAAAACCTTCTTTTGCCATCGGAGCCATTGAAGTTACTGCATGCTGTTCTGCAATCCCTACATCCCAAAATCTATCAGGAAATGCTTGCATAAGTTCTTTCATTCCAGTCCCACTTGGCATTGCTGCAGTAACTCCCACTACTTTTTTATCTTTTTTTGCAAGTTCAAGTAATTTAGAAGCAAAAACTTTCGTAGCACTAATTCCAGAAGACTTTAGAGGCTTTCCTGTATTAATATCAAAAGGCCCTACTCCATGCCAATGCTCATAATATCCTTCTGCTTGTTTATATCCTTTACCTTTTATTGTTTTTGCATGAACAACTACAGGTTTTTTAAGAGCTTTTGCTATTTTCAATGTATCAATTATCTCTTCTAAATTATGCCCATCAATAGGTCCTATATACTCAAGCCCAAATTCTTCAAAAAATATCCCATTTACACTCAAAAACTCTTCCATTTTTTTTGCGGTATATCTTAATTCAGGAGGCATTTTTTCTAAAAAGCTTTTAAATTTTTCTTTAAATCCTTGATAAAACTTACCAGCTTTTAATTTTGTTAAATATTTACTAATCGCACCTATTGGCTTTCCTATACTCATTTCATTATCATTAAGAATAATAACTACTGGAAGTTTAAGATATCCAAGTTCATTCATAGCTTCATATACCATTCCAGCACTCATAGCTCCATCACCAATAAGCACCACTGGCACTCTATCTTCATTTTTCAGTTTTATTGCTTTAGCTGCTCCTACTGCTACAGATATTGAGGTAGAAGAATGTCCAGCAGAAAAATAATCATACTTACTCTCACTAGGCTTAGTATATCCGCTGATACCACCAAATTGTCTTAAACTATCAAACTTTTCCCATCTATCAGTTAAAAGTTTATGTGCATAAGCTTGATGAGAAACATCAAAAATAAAAGGATCTTTTTCTACATCAAAAACATAATGCATTCCAATTATTAATTCAACTGCTCCAAGAGTAGAGCTAAGATGACCGCCTTTTTTTGAGACTACTTCTAAAATTCTTTTTCTTATCTTTTTTGCCAACTCTTCAAGTTCATTTATATTCATTTTTTTAACATCTATCATTCTTTTCCTTCCAAAATAGCTTCTTTAACATTTTTAAATCTCTCCATAACTTCTGCATCAATATTTCCTAAATCACTTATAATAACAACTCCTCCCTCTTTTATAGCAGAATCTGGAATAATTTCAACATTTTCAAATTTACCTTTTAAATATTCAGCATCTTTTGGATTTACTTTTATTTTTATTTTTGTAGCTTCTTTAATATCTTCCATTAATGCTTTTGCTAAATTATATGCAATTTCACTTGAATCTTTTGAAATTTCTTTTTGGATAACTTCTTTTGCTATATCAAGTGCTACAGAAATCAACTCTTTTTCAACCGAAAGAATCTTCTCTTCAAAAATTTCATTTATTTTATCTATTTTTTTAATTGATTCTTCTAATAATTTTATTTTCTCACTAAATTCGCTCTCACATTGCTTTTTACCTTCTTCAAATCCTTTCTTATATCCATTTTCGTAAGCTTCTTTTTTTTCAACTTCTATTCTTTGATTGCATTCTTGAATTTGAATATCAAATTTTTGTTGAGCTGTTGCTATATGATTTGATAACTCTTCTATTTTTGAAAGAAGTTTTTCAATAATTTCATTTTGATTATCTTCTTTTTTTTCTGTTTGTGGAGTTTGTATATCTTTTTCAATATGTGTATCTTCTTTTTTTTCTTCAATAGTATCTATTTCTTTGAATTTATATTCTTTAATAATATGTTTTTCACTTCTCCCGCCATTAATAATCTTACTCAATTACTTCTTCCTCCGCTCCAATAGAAACTTTACCTTCTTCTGCTAGTTTTTGAACTACCTCAATAACTTTTCTTTGAGCCGCTTCTACTTCTTTTACTTTTACAGGACCTAAAAATTGCATCTCTTCTTCAAAAGCCTGAGCGGCTCTTTGAGACATATTATTTAAAAATTTCTGTTTCAATTCTTCTGGTGCCCCTTTTAAAGCAACCATTAAAGTATTTTTATCAACTTCTTTTAAAATTTCTCTAATTGCAGTATTATCAAGTTTTAAGATATCTTCAAATGTAAACATTTTTTCTTTAATCTGTTCTGCCAATTCATTATTTATTTGTTCTATATGTTTGAGTGTAGATTTTGCTGCTTTTTGACCAAGCCTATTAAATATTTCTGCAACAAATCTAACACCCCCTATTTCTACTTTATATCCTGTAAGAGATTCTAATTTAGTTTCAAGTATAGCACTAACTTTTTTAATAACTTGAGGAGAAATATCTCCAAGATTACTCATTCTCATTAACACTTCAGCTCTTAATTCATCTGGAAAATAACTAAGTGTCTCAGCTGCACTTGTAGGGTCCATATGTGCTAAAATAAGAGCAATTGTTTGAGGATGCTCATTTACAATAAAATCTGCAAGCTGTTGAGGTTTTACTTTTTGCAAAAATCCAAAGTTTTGCTCACTTTGAAGAGATTTAGCAAGTTTATCAAGTACTTTTTTTGCTTCTTCTGGTCCAAGTGCTTTATAAAGAATCTCTTTAGCATATTCAAGCCCACCACTTGCAATATATTGATTTGATTGAAAAATTACATAAAACTCTTCTAAAACAGCAGCAGCAATCGCTTTATCAATTGTTTTTGCAGTAGCTATATATTTTGAAATTTCAGTAATTGCTTCTACATCCATATATGAAAAAATTTGAGCTGTTAAATCTTCTCCTAATTGAATTAACAAAATTGCAATTTTCTCAGGCATAGAAAGTTCATCTAAAATTGCCTGCTGCTGAGGTGAAAGTGCCATTTTAATCCTTTTATGTTTCTGGATGTTCTTCTTTTATTAGATTTTCAAGAACTTTTGCAACTTGTTCTGTATTTTCTTCTACTATTTTAGTAACTCTCTCAAGCAACACTTCATATTTTAATTCTTCTTCATTTATTTCACTACTAATACCAAGTTGTTGCTCCACTTTTTCTTTTAATTCTTTTATTTTATCATAAGTTGATTCAATTTCTTCTTCATTTACTTCAACTTCGTGCTTAATAGGTTTTTCTTCTTCCACTTTAACTTCAAGCATTTTTTGAGAAAAAGGAACTATTACTTTCTTATAAAAAACAAATAAAATTATTGCAAGAATCAAATATTTTATAATAGGCAAAATAGGTCCTAAATACATTGAAATTTTTTGCATAATCATTCCTGTTTTAGAAACATTAGAATTAATACCAGAATTTGCAAATTCAAAAGAAGTAACAGTAACGCTATCTCCTCTTTTTGGATCAAATCCAATAGCATTTTTTACTAAATTTTCAATATTTGCAAGTTCTATTTTTGTTAAAGGAATATATTTTATTTTTCCATTTTTACCTTTCTCATAATGTCCATCTACCACTACAGCAGCAGTAATTCTTCTTATTTTTGCAAAAGGCTCTTTTACATCTTTAATGGTAGTAGAAATTTCATAATTTGTTGTAGTTTCACTTTTATTATATTTTTCTACAATATTATTATTTTTAAGACCCTGAACAGGTCCTATATTACTTACAGCTCCTGGAACTCCCCCAACCGGTTTTGGTTTCATTCCTATTTTATTTACTTCAATAGTTTGTTCACTTCTAACCACATTATTTGGATCATATATAGTAGATTTTGATTTTACTTGAGAAAAATCTATATCAACATTCACTTTAGCTACTACTTTATTCTTTCCTCCTACAATAGGAGCTAAAAGATTAACAATTTTATTCTCAAGACCTTGCTCAAGTCTTTTTTTGTAAATCATTTCAGTTTTTAAGAGTTCATTGTTTTGAGTTAATTCGTCATTTTCACCAAGTGGATTTCCATATTGATCTACAATTTTTACATTCTCTGGTTTAAGCCTTGGAACTGCAGAAGCTACAAGATATTTTATTCCTTGAATTTGTTTAGGAGTTAAAATCATATTTGGTTTTAGTTTTATAAGGACAGAAGCTGTTGGTGGAGTTTGTCTTGAGACAAAAACTGATTGTTTTGGGATGGCTATATTTACTTTTGCACTCTCTACTGCATCTATTGAATCAATAGTTCTCTCAAGCTCTCCTTCAAGTGCTCTTAAATATTTTATCCTCTCTTCAAAAGCAGTAGCACCAAATGAATTCTTATCAAATAATTCAAATCCTACAGTACTTGATTTTGGGAGACCTTGAGCGGCTATATCAAGCCTTAATTTTGCTACTTCATTTCTAGGAACTTCTATAACTCCATCTTGTGGTATTACATAAGGAATATTATGTTTATCAAGATATTGCACTATTAAAGCTGCATCTTGAGGTTTTAAATTTTCAAACAAAATAGCATAATTATTCTTAGGTTTAGAAGAAGTTGTATTAAAAACAATCAAAAAAGCAATAATAGCAATAACTGCTACTATACTACCTATAATTATATATTTTTGTTGTTTGTTTAATTTATTAAAAAAAGCGATTATCTGTTTAAAAAGAGCTTCAAAATTCAACTAATTTCCCTTAATATTCTTAAAACTTTATCATTTTCTTCAGGCTTTCCTATAGTAATTCTAATAGCATCAAATCCATAACTTGCCATATCTCTTACAATAATTCCTCTTTTTAAAAGTTCATTTGCTATTTTTGTAGAATTTTTTATAAA
>JALVUH010000074.1 GCA_027035735.1 Nautiliaceae bacterium | reverse complement strand
AAATCCACAAAATATGGGACATTATCTTTTTCAAGTAAAGCGGCTTTTTGTAAGACCTCTTTTTTAACTTCTGGCAAAATCAAATCTTCTAAAATTTTTAGTTTTTCTTTGTCGTTAAAAACTATTTTTCTAAGCTCTTTTCTATCAGTAGTGCCAAAAATTTCTTTTATTTTATCTTTTTTTGTTTCAAAAACTTTTTTGCTTATTTCATCTGCATCTATGATTTTGTAGCCATATAGCTTAAGTAAAGTTGCAACCGTGCTTTTGCCGGTGCCTATTCCTCCAGTTAATACAATGGCATTTTTAAATTTTGATGACATCTTTTATTTCTTCAAAAATATATTTTGGCAATATAAAACTTCCATAATGTACATCTGTTGTATAATATTTTGCATTTTCAACAAAATCGCTTCTGTGTCTTATGATATCTGCTTGAGGATGGAATTTTTTACTTGCAAATACAAGAGGTTTTGCATTTAAATCTTCATCTAAATAATAAAAAGGCATTACAATCCAAAAAAGTTTGCTTAAGTTTGCAAATAGGTCTCTATCAGTCAAACTTTTTGGAGTTGTGATATAGATACCTTTATCATTTAATTTTTCATAAATTTTAATGATATCACTTGGGCTCTCTTCAATAATCAAATCATAATTCTCACTATCATCATTTGTATGAATATCAAATTTTGTCATTGTAATTTTTTTGAATTCTTCTTTTAAATTTTGAGGAACTAATATTTTTGTTCCTTCACTTGTACATCCTCCAACTAACGCCATCATTTCATTTTTTATCATTTTAATCCTTTTTTGGCTTAATATAGCAAAAAATTTTTAAAAAGCAAAAAAATTTGATATATTTCGGATAAAATTTATCTTAAAGGAGTAAAAATGTATAAAGTTGATATAGAAAAAAGATGTGGATGTGTTAAAAGAAGTAACCTTGAATTTCCAAAAACTTTTGAAGATAAAAAAGAAGCTGAATTTGAAGCTTTAAAACTTGCAAACTATATGAATGCAAATTTTTGTAAAAAACATAGATTTTTTGTAAATGAAGAGGGAGATACATTTAAAATTTATGTAGAGCTTTCTTGTCCTGAAGTTAGCTAATCTCTTCTTTTTTCTTCTTAAAGGTTTGAAATGATAGCTCATCTTTGTTGTAGTGTTGATGCAGGATATTTTTTAAAGCGTTTAAAAGAAGAATATCCTGATGAAAAAATAATTGGTTTTTTTTATGACCCAAATATTCATCCTTACTCTGAATTTAAATTAAGAAGTCTTGATACTAAAAGAATTTGCGATAAGTTAGGAGTGGAATATATTGAGGGGGATTATAATTATGAAGAGTGGCTAAGGGCTGTTAAAGGATTAGAAAATGAGCCAGAAAAGGGAGCTAGGTGTAGTGTGTGTTTTGATTTTTCGCTAGAAGAAGCGGCAAGATTTGCTAAAAAAATAGGTGATAACAAAGTAACTACATCACTTCTTATGTCTCCTATGAAATCGCATGAGCAGTTAGAATCTATTGGAAAAGTGATAAAAAGAAAATATGGAGTTGATTTTATAGCAGTTGATTATAGAAAAAAAGGCGGAACTCAAGCACAGCAAGAGTATGCTAAAGAAAATCAAATGTACAGACAAGATTATTGTGGATGTCTTTATGGTATATGGAAGCAAAAAGAGAATCAAGAGATTATAGATGAGCTTATTTCACCATATCCATTCCAAATACTTCCATCAAGCATAGAAGAAAAACTTAAATTTTATGAAAATAGACTTAAACTTGAAGATGAGGGAGTTGATTATAAAATAGTAAAAGAGAATTTTTTAAATTATAGACTTCTAAAATCTCTACTAACATCTAAGAAAAAACCCATATTTCATTATACTTTGTTTTATTCCTATCTTGATAGACCTCAAAGAGTTAGAATTGAATTTGAAAAAAGTGGCATTGGATATGCCAATAGAGCTCAAGTTATTTTTGTAAAACTTAGTAAAATTAATGAAATTTTAAACAAAA
>JALVUH010000073.1 GCA_027035735.1 Nautiliaceae bacterium | reverse complement strand
TACTTTTAATCACTTCAAGAGCTTCTTCAAAATCCCCGTTTTCAATAGCATATTTTGCATAAAGAATTTTTTTATCAAAAATTTCATCTTCAACATTATCTATTATAAGCTGTAAAAAGTGTTTTATTATGTTTATTTTTTTCTCTTTGCTGGTAGAAAAAGGGGCAATTATATCAATAATACCGGGTTTTCTTTTATAAGGTTTTGGCTTAAAGCAATAAAGCCATCCGTCATATTCTATTGTTTTTATTGTTTTGTCTCTTGGGGTGTATTTTAGATTATTCGTTCTTTTTATAGGGATACCGGAATTTATTTCTATTTCTATATCATCATCAAAAATATCATCTTCAAAAAACTTAAACCTGTTTTCAAAATAATGAATTGTAACAATTATGGTGGCATTTTTGCTTAGAGCTTTGTAGATATGAGCTTTGTCGGCTTTAAATGAATAAATTTCACTCGGCTTTAAAATTTTCGGCTCTTCAAATGGGCCTGTTAACACTTCACCATTTATTACAAATATATCTTCTTTTGTATTTTTTGGATGGGGAGCGGCTTTTTGGGTATGATAGTTTTTTAGTTTCATTTTATAAACTTCAATGTTTTTTTCTTTTTCAATTAAACTTACTTCTATGTTTTCTTCAATAATTTTATCTTCAATAAGCTCTCCAAAAGGAATATTTAAAGCATTAGCTATCGCCCATAGTGTATTGATAGTCGGATTTGTTTTGCCTTCTTCTATGCTTAAAAGATTTGATTTTGAAATACCGGCTTTTTTAGCTAAACCGCTTAGCGAATAATTTTTTTCTTCTCTTAATTTTTTTATTCTTTTTGCAAGGTTTTGAAGTTTCATTTTATTCCTTGTTTGTTATTTAGAACGAATTTTAATATAATTGTTCGGTGATTTCAAGAAATTATAAAAATACTGACTAAATACATTCAACAAAAGTGCAAATTTTTTAACGTTACATAAAGGCTAAAAAGCATTAACTCGTAAGAGACAAAATGCTTTTTTTAACGCCTTTATTGCACTAAAATTTGCAATTGTTTCATTTTATTTGTCAGTATTTTTTAAGGAGTAATTAAGTGAAAAATAAAAAAAGAGGTTTAGTTGAAATGATTGGTGCTACCCTTATTTGGGGTAGTATTCCGATTATGGGGATACTTTCAAACTTACCAAGTCCTGTGTTTGTATTTTTCAGGGTAGTGTTTGCTTTTCCTTTTATTTTTTATTTTGCTGTTAAAAGAGCAGGTATTAAAGAGTTTTTTAGATTAAAACCTTTTTGGCCACTTTTGCTTAGCGGAATATTTTTAGCTGTAAATTGGATATTTTTCTTTTGGGCTTTGAATCTTACTACTATTTCAACGGTTGTGGTTTTATACTATACAGGACCGATAATTTCTATAATATTAGCTGTTATTTTTTTAAAAGAGGAGTTTAATAAATTTATTTTAATTGCCATAATTTTAGCTTTAATTGGAGTTGTGATAAGTAATTTTGATAATGGATTTGAATTTAATTTAGGAGCAATTATTGCATTGATGGCCGGAATATCATATGGATTTTTGGGATTTTTTTCAAAAATTGCCACTATGCATCATAGAGCTGTAAATGTTACGGCTTGGCAGATTTTAATTTCTATAATTTTAACAGCTCCGTTTTTGTTTTTGAATGATTTTGAATTTAATTTTGTGACATTGATTATTGTGCTAATAGCAGGTGTTATCCATACGGCTTTGGCTCTTTTTCTTTGGTATGATTCGCTTAATTTCATAAGTGTAGGCATTGCTTCGATTTTGCAGTATCTAGATATTTTCTTTGCAATGTTTTTTGGACTTTTTTTAAATCAAATCCCAAGTATTAATCAGTTAATAGGAGGAATTTTGATTGCGATAGCAGGAGCTATAGGAACTAAAAAATAGGTGCTTCTTTATTGATCTCTTTGCTTGGAGGTGGTGAAATAGGTGTAAAAAGCTCTTTTTTACCATTAGGCATTATATAAGTTTTTACTTCTTTTGGTATTTTAAAAGTTCTTTT
>JALVUH010000072.1 GCA_027035735.1 Nautiliaceae bacterium | reverse complement strand
ATAAATTTTACTCTTAATTTTTTTTAATGTCAATGACTTTAATCAATTAAATAAAATTTAGAGGATCAATATCTATTTTCATATCTTTATCAATACAAGGATAAATAAGCCTTTGAAGATTTTTTCCTTTAAGTAGCACTTGATAGCGGTATTTATTTTTTAACTTGAAAATTGGAGCTTCTCCAAAACCTATAATCTCTTCTTTTTCCCCTAAACATTCAAGAAATTTTTTCATTTTTAAATATGCTTTTTCTTTTATTTTATCAGAAAATTCTATTTTTGCCATTCTAGAAAATGGAGGATAATTAAGCTCTTTTCTTAATTCAATTTCTTCTTTATAAAAATCTTCATAATCTCTATCAAAAAATTCTGGATTTAGTGTTTGAATAATAACTTCTCCATCTTCTTTTCTACCAGCTCTGCCTTCTACTTGACGTGCCAAAGCAAATGCTCTCTCCCCTGCTCTATAATCTGCAGAATTAAGTAAAAAATCTATATCAAGAACAACTGCTAATTTTACATCAGGATAATCATGCCCTTTACTAAGCATTTGAGTACCAACTAATATATCAATTTCTTTATTTGAAAATCTCTTTAAAAGCTTATCTATTCTACTTTTTGAAGTAATAATATCTCTATCAAACTTTTCTACTACCGCATCAGGAAATAATTCATTTAGCTTTTCTTTAAGCTCACTTGTCCCAATCCTCTCATTTAAAAACTCTTCACTTCCACAATACTCACACTTTTGAGGTATCCTAGTTGTATAATTACAATAATGACACTTTATTGCTCTTTTATCTTTATGAACACTCATTGCAACATCACAATAAGGACATTTAACAGCTTTTCCACAACTACTACATATCATATATTTGAAATTTGCTCTAGTTGGAATAAAAATAATAACTTGTTTTTTTGCATCAAGTGTAGTTTTTATTTTATCAATTATAAAATTATTAAAACTATCTACAAAATATCTTTTTTTAGTTGTATTAAAAAAAGTTCCTTTAAGCCTAAAATATGGAAATTTATATAAATCAGCTACAAGAGGTGTAGCACTTCCTAAAACTACTTTTGCATTATAAGTTTTACCAAATACAATTGATAAATCTTTTGCATTATACTTTGGAGTCATTTCAGATTTATATGAATCATCATGCTCTTCATCTACAATTATAAGTCCTATATTTTCAAAAGGTAAAAAAAGAGCGCTTCTAGCACCTGCAATAATTTTTATTTTTCCTTCACTAATTTTTTTTAAAATAGACTCTTTTTTCTTTTTTGTAATTTTACTATGCCAAATCTCAATTAAATCTCCAAAATGTTTTTTAAGTCTTCTTTCCATTTGAGAGGTTATTGCTATTTCTGGCAAAAGAAAAATAACTTCTTTTCCTTTATTAATTGTCTCTTCTATAAGTTTTATATAAATTTCAGTCTTACCACTTCCTGTATCTCCAAAAAGAATACTTACATCTTTACTTTTTAAAAAATTTAATGCTTCTTGCTGTTTATTTGATAATTTAATTTCTGTTTTGATATTTATTTTTTCATTCTGTTTAGAACTATCACTTATATAAAAAAGCCCAGTAGCTTCTCCTATTGCACACAAATAATATTTAGAAATAAATTCTATAATTTGAAATTTTTTTTCACCAAATGAAGAAATTTTTGAAATGATAGGTTTTGTTTTAAAGGAAGGTTTATCACTCTCTTTTACAACTATACCTAAAGTAGTTTTACTTTTTATAGGGACTTCAACAATATCACCCTTTTTTAATTTAATTTCACTATGATAAGTAAAAATATTAGGAGTATTAAGAAGAGCTATTTCATAATACATTATTTTTCTTGCTCAATTTCCTTACATAAAGTATCTTTAGAATTACAATAAAATTTACAATTTGTAGAAGTGTTTTTATCATATGTAAAAGTAGTGCTTAAATCTCCAACTTTCAAAGTATAAACTGTCTCGTTTGAATTATTTAAATCAACTTTCCATGAAACATCTTTATCATTTGTACTTATAGGATATGTTAAGATATT
>JALVUH010000071.1 GCA_027035735.1 Nautiliaceae bacterium | reverse complement strand
AGTTTCAATACTCCAATTGTTTCGGTGAAATACATTAAATTATGAGATTTTTGAAAAACTTATTCCCTAAAATTAGGGATTTTCCAATCAAATTTAAAAATAACAAAATATTTTCAAAAATCATTTAACTATTGCGATTATATAGAAATTTTGAAAGGTTGTCAAATGAGAATAGGTTGGAAAATTTTTAGATTATTTTTATCTCTTCTTGAAGTATTATCCCAAATTCTTCGTATACTTTTGATTTGGCAAGAGCTATGAGATATATCATATCTTCAAATTTTCCTCCTCCAATATTTACAAAAAAATTAGCGTGAATTTCACTAACTTTTATGCCACCTTTTATCATTCCTTTCATTCCGATAGCTTCAATAACTCTTCCAGCAAAATCTCCTTTTGGATTTTTGAAAACACTTCCTAAACTTGGTAAATTAGGTTGATTTTTTCTTAGATTTTTTAGATATTGGTCTAATTTGGGATTATAATTTCTTTTTATTTCAAACACAGCTTCAAAAATAGGCTCATTTATGTTTGAATATCTATAGCTAAATTCAAAATTATTTTTATCTTTGTTATTAAGTGACACCAAATTATTTGAGATTTCTTCTTCTTTAACTCCTGCATTCATTTTAATACTTCCACCAATTGTACCTGGCAAATGAGCTAAAAACTCAAATCCACCGATATTATTTTCTTTGCAGAATCTATAAAGTTTTCTGTTTTTGGTTTTTCCTCCAACTTTTAAAAGACCATTTTTATATTCAATAAAATCATATCTATCACTTAAAATTCCAAGATTTTTGGCATTTGGAGAAATTAATGTATTTGTAGCATTTCCTATTAAAAATTCATCTGTATAATTAAATTCATCTATTATTTTAACTTTTGTTTTGGGTCCAATTTTTATAGAAGAAAATTTTGAAAAGTCAATAATTTTATACATATTACCTAAGAAATGTTGGAATTAGACTAAAAACATATTTTGTAAAATCAATCATTTCATTAATCATCCAAGGCATTGTGATAATTAAAACAATAGCAATTGCAATTATTTTTGGAACAAAACTTAAAGTCATTTCGTTTATTTGAGTAGTGGCTTGAAATATAGAAATTAAAAGACCGACTATCATTCCAACAAGCAGTGCAGGAAGTGAAAGTAAAAAGGCTAATTTCAGTGTTTGAACTGCTAAAGCTATTATTTCAGATTGCATTGTCCATTCCTATTACTTTTTTTACTGCTTTATCTACTTTTTTTATTTCTTCATTAGTTAAAGTAGTTACAATTCCTTTTGAAAATATAATTTTTCCTGTTGAAATTATACCAATAGCAGTGGCTACTATTTCACTATCCTTTGTCATTAAATCTCTTTTTTTTATAAAAACTCTATAATCTCCTCCTAAAATTTGACCACTTAGAGGCAAAACTACTACAGTGTGATAGACTCCTTCAAAACAGGCTTTATTTAAATAATCATTTTGATAAATTAAAAATGGTCTTATTTTTGCACTTTCAGTAAGCTTGGCAAAATATACTTCTCCTCTTTTAAAAGGTGGGATTTTTTCACCTTTAAACTCACTAAAATCTTCTTCAAAAAAGCTAGCAAAACTAGCTCTTTGAGTGCGAGGTTTGCATTTTAAGGCAAGTTCATTTCTTTTTAGCCACTCTTCATAATTCATTGCTAAACCTTAAATCTTTATACTCTTTTGGAATCATATATTCTCTTATATCTTTCATACAAGGTAATAAATTATTTTTATAACCAAGCTCATAAAGTTTATTAATTGCTTCAATTTGTTCTTCATCAAGAGAGACTGATTTATCATTTGCATAGAGACTCAAATATTTATCAAGTGTTTTATCATCAACTCTTACTAAATTTCTCTCAATAAGCATTTTAGCAAGTATTTTTTTATGTTTATTTGCTATATCTACTGCTTTTGTAAGAATTTCTTCAATCTCTATTGCATCAAGAAGAGGAAGTGAGCGTCTAATAGCCATTCCACCAAGTGGAAGAGGAATATCACCTACAAGTTCTACCCATATATCCCAAAGCTCTTTTTCAACTTC
>JALVUH010000070.1 GCA_027035735.1 Nautiliaceae bacterium | reverse complement strand
AGCATTGCCATTGATGGAGTAAGTCTTACAATCAATGAAGTATTTACTGATAGATTTAGACTAACAATAATCCCCCATACATTTGAAAACACTCTTTTTAAATACTACAAAATCCACCAAAAAGTAAATATAGAAACTGATATGTTTGCAAGATACATTTATCATATGTTTAAAGAAAAAAAAGAGAATATCAACGATAAAATTTTAGCTTGGTGGTAATTAATAAAGATTAAATTTTTTAATGTTTGCTTAAAAATATATTAATACAAAATTCACTTCCAAATATTACAATATTAAAAAATTTAAGGAGTTTCAATGAAAAAATTATTATTAGCAGCAAGTTTAAGCGTTGCATTATTTGCAGCTCACATTAATTTAAAAGTAGATAATTCAAATCTTAAAAGAATTGCACCAAACCAAAATGGAATGGTTTTGTCTTTTGCACCAATTGTAAAAAAAGTAATTCCAAGTGTAGTAAATATTTCTACAGAAAAAGTTGTAGAAGTTAGATTTCCAGAACAATTTAGAAGATTTTTTAATGACCCTTTCTTTAAAAGATTTTTTGGACCATTTACAAATCCAAATCAACCTCAAAAAAGAAAAGAGTTTGCATTAGGTAGTGGAGTAATTATTTCAAAAAATGGATATATTGTTACAAATTATCATGTAATAAGCGGTGCTACAAAAATTATAGTAAAAACTCTTGATGGTAAACAATATACTGCAAAACTCATAGGAAGTGACCCAAAAACAGATTTAGCAGTAATAAAAATAAATGCAAAAAATCTTCATCCAATTACATTTGCAGATTCAAATAAAGTAGAAGTAGGTGATATAGTACTTGCAATAGGAAATCCTTTTGGATTAAGAGAATCAGTTACTGCTGGTATTGTAAGTGCTCTTAATAGAGACTCTATAGGCTTAAATGCTTATGAAGATTTTATACAAACAGATGCAGCAATAAATCCAGGAAATAGTGGAGGAGCACTTGTTGATTTAAAAGGTAGATTAATTGGTATAAACTCAGCAATAATTTCAAGCAGTGGAGGGAATAACGGTATTGGATTTGCTATCCCAAGTGATATGGTTAAATTTGTAGTTAAATCACTAATTGAAAAAGGAAAAGTAGTAAGAGGATATCTTGGAGTTTATATTAGCAATATTAATGCAAGTAAAGCAAAATTATATGGAATTGACCATGGAGTTTTAGTAAATCAAGTTCAACCTCACTCAGCCGCAGCAGCAGCTGGATTAAAACCAGGAGATATTATAGTAGCCGTTGATGGAGAAAAAGTAAATAATGCAGCAGAACTTAGAAATTTAATAGCATTCAAAGGAGCTGGAACTGTAGTAACACTAAAAGTATTTAGAAATGGAAAATATATAACAGTAAAAGCTAAATTAAAAGCTTTAAAAACAAATAAAATCACTATCCAACATATTGAAAGTTTAAAAGGAGTAACATTAAAAGAAAAAGATCATAAAGTTATTATAGAAAATGTAGAGCCTGATACATATGCAGCAATGATAGGATTAAAAAAAGGTGATATTATTACAAGAATTAAAACAATAAAAACAGGTAAATGGGTTAAAATACATTCAATAGATGAACTTATAAAATTATTAAAAGGTTTAAGCACAGGTGATGCTTTGGCTGAAATCAAAAGAGGAAATAATATTTTCATAGTTCAATTATAAGGAAATAAATGAAAATACTACTTGCTCCAAGTGAGTCTAAATCAAAAGGAGGAAATTTTCCTCCAATAAATAAAGACTCTTTTATTTTTCCTGAAATTTATGATAAACGAGTTGAAATAATTAAAAAATATGATGATTTTTTACAAACCACTAATGATATTAAAAATTTTGGAGAAGATAAAAGTTCAATTTTTATTCGCCCTACCCAAAAAGCTATTTTAAGATATACAGGAGTTGCATTTAAACACCTTGAATATGAAAGCCTTGATGAAGATTCTAAAAAATGGATAGATGAAAATGTTTATATTTTCTCAAATCTTTTTGGTGTAATAAGTGCAAATGATAAAATTCCTTATTACATATTAAAACAGG
>JALVUH010000069.1 GCA_027035735.1 Nautiliaceae bacterium | reverse complement strand
TTTTTATAAAAGTGTTAGATTTGATAAAGAATTTTGGAAAGAAATGGATTATTATTATAAAGAATACATAGGAAGACCTACGGGGTTATACTTTGCTCCAAATCTTAGTAAAGAACTTAATGCAAAAATTTATCTAAAAAGAGAAGATTTAAACCATACAGGTGCTCATAAAGTAAATAATACAATAGGTCAAGTTCTTTTAGCTAAAAAAATGGGTAAAAAAAGAGTAATTGCAGAAACTGGGGCAGGACAGCATGGAGTTGCTACTGCTACTGCTGCAGCATTACTTGGGCTTGAGTGTGAAATATTTATGGGTGAAAAGGATGTAAAAAGACAAGAACTTAATGTTTTTAGAATGAAACTTCTTGGTGCAAAGGTTCATCCAGTAAAGAGTGGAAGCAGGACTTTAAAAGATGCTATGAATGAAGCTATTAGATATTGGGTAACTAATGCAAGAGATACTTTTTATGTAATAGGAACAGTTGCTGGACCTCATCCATATCCTATGATGGTAAGAGATTTTCAAGCAATAATTGGATATGAAGCAAAAGCTCAGATTTTAAAAAAAGAAGGTAGATTACCTGATTATATAATTGCTTGTATTGGTGGTGGAAGTAATGCAATGGGTATTTTTTCTCATTTTCTTGAAGAAGAAAATGTTCAATGTATTGGAATTGAAGCTGGGGGGCTTGGGATTGAGAGTGGAAAACATGGTGCAAGTCTTAATGCAGGAAGTCCAGGAGTTTTGCATGGTCAGATGAGTTATTTGCTTCAAGATGAAGATGGGCAAATTCTAGAAGCACATTCTATTAGTGCTGGGCTTGATTATCCTGGAATTGGACCAGAACATGCATTTCATTTTGAAAGTGGAAGAGTCAAATATGATTATGTTACTGATAAAGAAGCACTTGATGCTTTTGTGTGGCTTTCTCAAAAAGAAGGAATAATTCCAGCATTTGAAAGTTCACATGCAGTTGCGTATCTAAAAAAATTACCTAACATTGAAGGAAAATTAGTAATAGTAAATCTCTCAGGTCGTGGTGATAAAGATATGATTCAAGCTAAAAATTTGTTGGAGTTTTAATGAAATTAAGATATTTAGCTCTTTTTTTTCTTTTTGTTTCTTTTCTTTATGGATTTGATTTATCTTCAATTAAAGAATTTTTCTCAGAAGAGAATTTAATTCATCTTTTAAAAGAATATGGTTATATTATACTTTTTGTTTGGTCTATATTTGAAGGTGAAACTGGCCTTGTAATGGCTGGTGTTTTATCTCGTACAGGTGATATGAATTTATGGTTTTCCATTATAGTTGCGGCATTTGGAGGATTTGTAGGAGATCAAATTTATTTTTATCTTGGAAGATTAAATAAAAAATGGGTTTTGGAAGAATTTAAAGCTCACAAAAGAAAATTTGCAAAAGCTAGACTTTTACTTAAAAAATATGGTGGATGGGTTATTTTTATTCAAAGATTTATATATGGAATGAGAACAATTATTCCAATGACTATAGGTCTTAGTGGATATGATCCTAAAAAATTTGCAATTATTAATTTAATATCTGCTTTTATTTGGGCAAGTGTTACAATATTGCCTAGTTATTATTTTGGAGATGAAATTTTAAAAATTTTAAAATATTTAAAAGAACATTGGTATTTAGCAATAATTTTTGTAATGGTACTTTGGTCAATTTTATGGTATATTAATAAAAAGGAGGAATCATGAAATTTACTAAAAATAAAGCTCAGGTTAAAGCTGAAATTGTTATAAATGGTAGCAAAAAATTTGAAGAGTATGGATTTGAAGGAAAAGATGGTGAAATTTTAGTTTTGCCTGAGAGAAAAAAAGTTTATGTAGGAATTGAAGAAATAAATCCTGAAAATTTAAAAACTGCAACAGCAAATATAATTAAAGCACTTAAAAAATATAAGTTTGAAAGTATTGAAATTACTCCTCCAAATACAAAAAATGAAGATTTACTTTTAGCATTTTTTGAAGGATTTATTTTAGGTGATTATGAGTTTGATAAATATAAATCAAAAAAAGCCAAACATCCAATAAAAGAAGTTTGTAT
>JALVUH010000068.1 GCA_027035735.1 Nautiliaceae bacterium | reverse complement strand
AATATTATCACCTATTTTATAACCAATTATATCATTACTCATTAACATCCTTTTGAAAATTTAGAATTATGAAGATTAATGTAGAAAAAAATGAAGATAAACTATTCAAGCAAACCCCTATTTATTGTAATCTCCTTTTTTTATTGAATTTTAACTTAAAAAAATTTTAATGTCAATTTAATTATTTAGTTTCTTTTATACCTTCTATAGCTAATTCTTGTGCTTTAAGTTTTGAAAATACTTCTGAAACAGGCACAAATATTTTCTCAATTTCTTGAATATCTTCTTTTGAACCTAAGACTAAAACTTCATCACCTTTATAAATTTCTTGAATTTCTTTTGGATGTAACCACTCTCCTTTTCTAAATACATACAAAACTCTTACATTTTTTATATATTTTGCATTATCAAATTCTCTTAACTTAAGATTTTCCATAATTTCCCCAAAAAATAGATATTCTTTTGTTGGTAATTTAATAGGCGTTCCACTTTCAAGTAAACTCAAAATTTTATAATCTTTTATTTGTTTTGGAGAAAGCTTAATCAAATCAATATAACATAATAAAATATCTTTTAATTTTTCTATCTGACCAATTGGAGAATAATTTTTATCAATTAATTGAGCTTCATATAATGTAATATATTTAACTTTACAAACATTTACAATCAATAAATGTATAAAAAATGCAAAAAATACAGCTAATATAGCAGGAACTAATAAAGAATATCCATTTGACATTTCTACTACCATAATCACCCCAGCAAGAGGAGTTCTAGCAGCTGCTGAAAATACACTTGCCATACCCAATAATGCAAAAACTGTAATATTTTGATGAGTCAAATAGGCAAATGTTCCTCCAAGCATAGCACCCACAAATAATGTAGGAGCAAATACCCCTCCACTTCCTCCAGAACCTACTGTTAAAGAAAATGCAATTAATTTTAAAAAAATTAAAATAAGCATTAATTTTAATGTAAGCTCCGCATCAAGTGCCACTTGAATCCACCCATATCCACCACCTAAAACTTCTGGATACCAAATAGCAATAATTCCTACTAAAAAAGCTCCTATAGCTGGTTTAAAATGAGGTTTTATAGGAATTTTTCTAAAAAAATCTCTTGTATAATAAAAAACATTTGGAACAAGAATAGAAAAGGCACCACTTATTATCCCAAATACGATTATTAAAAGAAAAGTGTCAATTTCTGTTACGGAAAGATTTGCTGGTATATCAAAAAGAGGTTGCCATCCAAATAAAAATCCCGTAAGAGTATATGCTACTAATGAACCAAAAATAACAAACATTAATTGTTTAGTATCAAGTTCACTTCTAATATATAAAACTTCAAGTGCAAAAATAGCTGTTCCAAGAGGAGCTTTAAAAACAGCGCTAAGCCCTGCCGCCATACCTAAAATTACAAAAGTTTGCCTTCTTTGAACAGAAGCTTTTCTCCAATTAGCATATATAGAACCTATACCTGCACTAAATAAAGCAGTAGGTCCCTCTCTCCCAGCTGCTCCACCTGTTCCTATAGTAATAGCAGAAGTTATAATTTTTACTGGAACAACAATTGGTCTTAAATATCCACCTGTCCTATGAAAAGCTCTAATAACAGTATCTGTACCATGACCTTCTGCTTCTGGAGCAAATGTATATACAATAAATCCAGAGATTAATCCTCCAATTGTTATTACAACTATAACTAACCAAGGATTATAATGAAAAGTAGAAATAGAAAAAATATTAATTACATCTTTTGGAATATATCCTGCAATCTTCCCAAGAGTATATTTGCTTATAAAATCCAACAACAAAATAAATATTTCCGCACAAAATGCTCCAATAATTCCAATTAACAATGCATCTTTAAATAACTGAATATCTTTTTTTAACTCTTTCATCACTACATCCTAAGCGTCGCAATTAATCTTTTTGGATTACTAAGCAAATCAAAAAAATCATAAATATTTTTTAATACAATGTCTGAATTTATTATAGCTTTAGCTGATGCTCCTTCTTCTTGAATTACACAAACTCCAATTTTTGCTTCTTTTAACATAAACGAATCATTAT
>JALVUH010000067.1 GCA_027035735.1 Nautiliaceae bacterium | reverse complement strand
CACAATAATCAATGTCACAAAATTAAATTCAAAATCATTCAAAAACAAAAACGGAGCTGTTAAAATTATAGAAATTAAAATCTGCCAAGCCGTAACACTTACAGCTCTATGATGCATAGTGGCAATTTTTGAAAAAAATCCCAAAAATCCATATGATATTCCGGCCATCAATGCAATAATTGCTCCTAAATTAAATTCAAATCCATTATCAAAATTACTTATCACAACTCCAATTAAAGCTAAAATTATGGCAATTAAAATAAATTTATTAAACTCCTCTTTTAAAAAAATAACAGCTAATATTATAGAAATTATCGGTCCTGTATAGTATAAAACCACAACTGTTGAAATTGTTGTAAGATTCAAAGCCCAAAAGAAAAATATCCAATTTACAGCCAAAAATATTCCGCTAAAAAAAAGAGGCCAAAAAGGTTTTAATCTAAAAAATTCTTTAATCCCTGCTCTTTTAACAGCAAAATAAAAAATAAAAGGAAAAGCAAAAAGCACTCTAAAAAAAACAAACACAGGACTTGGTAAGTTTGAAAGTATCCCCATAATCGGAGTACTACCCCAAATAAGAGTAGCACCAATCATTTCAATTAAACCTCGTTTATTTTTCACTTAATTTCTCCTTAAAAAATACTGACAAATAAAAAGCATTTTGTTTGAGCTTTGCGAGTTAATGCTTTTTAGCCTTTATGTAACGTTAAAAAATTTACACTTTTGTTGAATGTATTTAGTCAGTATTTTTATAATTTCTTGAATTTAACGAACAATTATATTAAAATTCGTTCTAAATAACAAACAAGGAATAAAATGAAACTACAAAACCTTGCAAAAAGAATAAAAAAATTAAGAGAAGAAAAAAATTATTCCTTAAGCGGTTTAGCTAAAAAAGCCGGTATTTCAAAATCAAATCTTTTAAGCATAGAAGAAGGCAAAACAAATCCGACTATCAATACACTATGGGCGATAGCTAATGCTTTAAATGTTCCTTTTGGAGAACTTATTGAAGATAAAATTATTGAAGAAAACATAGAAGTTAGTTTAATTGAAAAAGAAAAAAACATTGAAGTGTATAAAATGAAACTAAAAAATTACCACACCCAAAAAGCCGCTCCCCATCCAAAAAACACAAAAGAGGATATATTTGTAATAAATGGTGAAGTTTTAACAGGTCCATTTGAAGAGCCAAAAATTTTAAAGCCGAGTGAAATTTATTCATTCAAAGCGGATAAAGCTCATATCTACAAAGCTCTAAGCAAAAATGCCACCATAATTGTTACAATTCATTATTTTGAAAACAGGTTTAAATTTTTTGAAGATGATATTTTTGATGATGATATAGAAATAGAAATAAATTCAGGCATCCCTATAAAAAGAACGGATAATTTGAAATACGCTCCAAAAGACAAAACTATAAAAACAATAGAATATGACGGATGGCTTTATTGCTTTAAGCCAAAACCTTATAAAAGAAAACCCGGTATTATTGATATAATTGCCCCTTTTTCTACCAGCAAAGAGAAAAAAATAAATATGATAAAACACTTTTTACAGCTTATAATTGATAATGTTGAAGATGAAATTTTTGATAAAAGAATACTTTATGCAAAATATGCTATTGAAAACGGGGATTTTGAAGAAGCTCTTGAAGTGATTAAAAGTATAAAAGTTATTGAAAATGAAAAATTTGAATCTCAAATTGAAGAATTTAAAAATCTGTTAAACAATCTTAAAAATTCAACTTTAACCCATAGACAAAACTTAAAGCCATACCACTTAACAGGCTTTAATTCAGGACTTTATTATGAAAAAGCCAAAAAGGCTTAAAAAACCTCAAATTTAGCAATTAAACTTGCTATTCTTTTTTTAACTTCTTCTTTACCAAGCACACTTAGAAGTGCAGCTAAATCAATCCCTTTTGTATCTCCCACCATTGCAATTCTCAGTGGTGGCATTAAAAATTTTGGCTTAATTTGCTTCATTTCTAAAAATTCATGCATTGCGTCTGCCCACTCAGGCGGAAGTTTTGGGTCTTTATCATTTAAAAATACCAAAAATTCCCTTAAATTACTGATTA
>JALVUH010000066.1 GCA_027035735.1 Nautiliaceae bacterium | reverse complement strand
CAGTTTATAGCTGTTTTCATCTACATTTTTATAGATTATTTCACCAATTATGCCTCCTAAATTCATTTTAGTTTTTTGTCTATTTGAATAGCGAATTAATTCTTTAAAACTTAAATTTTTATAAACTTCTTCATATTCTGGAGTAAAGAAAAGCTTTTTAATTTCTTGATTTGTAAGTTTTAAATATCTATGATTAATAGAGCGCAAAATTGTCTCAAGCTTTATACTCTTCTTTACAAGTTTAGCGTTTTCTTTTATTCTAATTGGTGTATTTATTTTGAGAGTAAAATCTTTTTTATATTCATTAAAATTAAATCTCAAAGGATTATTATCAAATTTTCTAAATTCTCCATCGTATACTAGCTGATTATTGTAAAGTATTACAAAATTATCAAGTTTTATTCTACTTTTAGTAATCCCTATCTCTTTAAATGCCTTATATATCGCACTTATCACAAATGATGCTTCTTTTATTTTTTCTTCAAATAGAATAATTTTAAAATCAAGCTTTGGACTAAGTGAAATTTTGAGTCTAAATTTAGCAAAATCACTCTCATAAAAATCATAAAAAGTGCAATTTTCCTTTGCAAAGCAACCATTACAATCAAATGAAGGATTAATACATACTACTTTTTTAAGCGAATGTCCCAAAGCTCCTCTTATAGTTGAACCTACAAATTCATAAGGCAGGGAAAAATTACTTTTAAAATCAATAACACTATAATTTATCATTTTATTTCTCCAATCTCTTTTTTAGGTTTAATACCTGATTTATCTTTTAGTTTATTTATTGAATCTACTATATCTGAGTTTAATCTTTTTTTGGCATTTTCATAATTTTTGTTTGCTATTTCTATATATTTGCCTACTTTTTCAAAATCTTCTACAAAAAGTCTGACTTTTTTATACAAAATATCACTTAGTTTTATTATCTCTTTTATATTTTCATTTTGCCTTTCATATCTCCAAACAGCCTCAATTGCTCTAAGAGAGCTTAGCAGTGTTGTAGGAGATGTTAAAACAACTCTTTTTTTAAAAGCATATTCATACAAATCTTTATCATAATTTAGAGCATCGCTTAGAGCATTTTCAAGTGCTACAAACATAAAAATAAAATCAAGTGTATTTATTCCATCTAAATTTTCATAGTTTTTATCAGCCAATGCATCAATATGTTTTTTAAGATTAGTTACATGTTCTTTTAAGTATTTTTCATCGTTTGTTTCTAAATATTTTGCATATGCATTAAGTGATACTTTTGAATCAATAATAATATCTCTATCATTTGGAAGATGAATAATTACATCAGGTCTATAAACTTTATCATTTAATTTTAAAACTACCTCTCTTTCATATTCTCTGCCCTTTTTAAGTCCGCTAAGTTCTAAAACTTTTTCTAAAATAACTTCTCCCCAAATCCCTTGTAGCTTTTTATCACCTTTTAGAGCTTTTGTAAGGTTATTTGCCTCTTCACTTAATTGATTTGATAAATTTTTAAGCTCTTTTAGTTCATTTAAAAGCAGATTAATTTGTGAATACTCTTCTTTGCTTAAATTTTGAAGTTTTTCTTTAAACTCTTTTATTTCTTGATTTAGAGGAGTTAATAAAATTTGAATATCTTGATTTGCTTTTTGCTGAGTCTTTTCAAAAATTTCATTTGCTAAATTTTCAAATGTCTCTTTTAAAGTATTTATTTTATCATTATGAGCTTTTTCATTTTCAATAAGTTTAGTTTTAAGGGTAGCATTTTCTTTTTCCAGTTCATTAATCTCAGCTAATAATTCATTTTTTTGCATTAAAAGATTTTGATGTTCATTTTTTAACTCTTGATAAAAATTGCTTTTTTCTTCATATTTTGCAATTTCAGTTTTCAAAAAATTAATTTGATTTTGAAGGTTTAATATAATTTTTTTGTATTTAAAAACTAAAAAAAGTAAAATAAAAATAATTAAAACCAAAAAAGCATTTAAAACAACACTTATACTAAATAAATCCATCAAAATCCTTTTTCAAATTCTCTTAAAAGTTTTCTTCTTGTTTTAACATCTGGTAAAACTCTCTCAACCTCATCCCAAAAAGGTTTTTGGTG
>JALVUH010000065.1 GCA_027035735.1 Nautiliaceae bacterium | reverse complement strand
TGATATGTCAAAATGAAACAAAATATTTCAAACCGAAACGATTTGAAATAATAAAACGAAACATTTTGAAATATTTTGATATTTTTGAAAGTTACTTGTTATTGAGAATGTTTATTATGTTAAGTAGATTATTTGCAATAAGTTATCATTTTTGATAACATAGCATTATGAAATGGCACATATTATTTTTTAACGAAAAAGTAGAAAAAGAAACTTTAGAGTTCCCACCAAAAATTTTAGCAAAGTTGTTACATATTTTTGAGCTTATACAAGAGCTTGGTCCTACAATAGGAGAGCCGTATATTAAGCACTTAGATAATGGACTTTTAGAGATAAGGGCAAAAGGTAAAGAGGGTATTGGAAGAAGTATATTTTGTTATCAAAAGGGACAAAAAATAGTGATATTACACTCTTTTATTAAAAAATCTCAGAAAACTCCTAAAAAGGATTTAGAAATTGCATTACAAAGAAAAAAGGAGTTAGAAAATGGTAACTTTTAATGAATTTAAAAATAAAGCTCTTTCTAATCCTGAAGTAAAAAAAGAGTATGAAAATTTAAAACCGATTTTTGAAATAAAAAAACAGTTGCTTCAAGCAAGGTTAAAAAAAGGATTAACTCAAGAAGAAGTAGCTAAAAGAATGAATACTTCAAAGTCTAATATATCAAGACTTGAAAGTTTAAGTAATAAATATGTGCCTAATTTAATGACTTTAATAAAATACGCAAATGCTTTAGGTTGTAAAATTGATTTTAAGATGACTTAAATAGATTACGTTAAGTTGACATTTTCTTTTGTATCATCTATACTTGTAGTAGATGAATTTGAAGGAGGATTATCATGGAAGTTTTCTTCTGGATTGGTTTGTTTACCACTGCTGCTGTCATTATTGGCGGTATTGGTGGTTTTTTGCACGGTTTCTTCAGTCCCTTGTTTGAAAGATTTAAAAGGAGATAATTTTTTACCCCAATTATCCAATTTATCCCAAGCTTTTCTAGCAGTTCTATTAATCAAACCTTTTTCAATTACTCTACCAGTTTCAGGGTCAGTTGCAAAACCTTCTAATGTAGCAACTCTTTTCCCATCAATATAATATCCTGGTTCTCTAATTCCTTCTTTTAAAAGTTCAGGATTATTTTCAATATCTTCTGCTGTATATTTGACAGCTCCTTTATCTAAAAGTTTATCAGTATTTAGTTTAACTTTTCCTGCTGTTATTTCCTCAAAAATATCATGGACTCCTTTTGCTTCTAAAAGTCCTACTAAAGCAGCTCCTCCTGCTCCGCCCCAAAAAATCAAATCATTTTTAAAGTCTGCTTCTGATTGATGCCTTCTAAAGTTAGCCATTTCTTGATTAAATAATTCCATTTTCTTATTAAGTGGCATATTAGGGTGTTCTTTATTAATTTTATCCCATAATCTTTGCTCAAAACCATCAGGATTATAAGAATATGTTCCTGCATTATAACTATTACTTTTATCAATATGTAATCCATCTTTAAAACTTTGAGAAGCATCGGCATTAGTTAACACTTCTCCTGTTTCAGGATTGTATTTTTGGTCTATTCTCATACCACCAATGAACAATCTTTCCATATTAGAACCAGTAGCTAAGGCTAATCCTCTTGCCCATGCTTCTGGATTGTCTATTGCATGTAATTTACCATCTTTACCTTTGTAAGCCATTCCTTGAGAAATTAAATAATCTTCTGCTTCTTCTACATATTTTGATCCACGTTGTTTTGCCCATTTCATAATTCCATCTACTCTATTTTGCAATAATTTAGGATTATTCAATCCGTCAAATAATCTTTTTACCCCTTTATCCTCTTGTTGTATTGCCGCTAATTCTTGAGCTTTTACAAAATCTTCAGGAGAAGCATATTCCCCTATTTTTGCATAATCACTTGCTTCTTTAGCTTTTGTTAAAGTTTCGGTCTTTTCTCCAATAGCTTGAAGTGCTTCTTTAAATTTTTTTGCTCCTTCTTCACTTCCTTCAACAATTGCTTTTGCAAATTTTTTTGCATCTAAAACTATGCCTTTTTGTGATTAATTGATGTTAAGCTCTATTTAAATAATATTCAGTCATTTCTGGTCTATGATGGTTAATTTCTTT
>JALVUH010000064.1:7674-9161 GCA_027035735.1 Nautiliaceae bacterium | reverse complement strand
AAAGATTGGGAAAAAGAAGTATTAGAACAATTATGAAAGAAGAATTTTTTATAAATCAATTTAATTCAAAATATATTGGAGATGATGGTGCTGTATTAAATAATAAAATAAAAAAAGAGATAATAGTTAGTGATTCTTTTTTTGAAGATATTCATTTTAAGAGAGATTGGTTTAGTTTAGAAGAAATTTCTTATAAAGCTTCAATAGTAAATTTAAGTGATATGATTGTTATGAATGCAAAGCCTAAATATGCAATATTGAATGTAGCTTTCCCAAAAAGCTTATCATTTAAAGAAATAAAAAGTTTAGCAAATGGATTTAAAAAAGCAGCAAATGAGTATAATTATGAAATAATAGGTGGAGATACAATAAAAAATGATAAAATTGCTATCTCCGTAACTCATATTGGATTTAGCAAAAGACCTATTTTTAGAAAAGCAAAAATAGGAGAATATGTCGCTTTTACTGGAAATTTAGGAAATGTTAGAAGAGATTTATTAGAAGCTTTAAGATTTAATAAAATTAGAAAAAACTCAAAATTAATTAAACCTATTTTAAGAGATAAATTTTTTTATAAAGCTTCTAAATACATAACTTCTGCTTGTGATATAAGTGATGGGCTTTTTAAAGAGCTTGAGAGGATTTCTAAAATTTCAAATGTAGATTTTGAGTTTTTTAAAAAGTTTAATAAAAATATAGGGTGCAGTGGAGAAGAGTATGAAATACTTTTTACTTTTAATCCTAAAAATTTAAAAGCTATTCAAAATATTTCAAAAATTACAAGAACTCCTGTTACCATTTTTGCAAAAACTAAAAGAGGCAAATTTTTTTCAATTTGTCCTGAAAATCATTTTTAAGGATTTTTTAATGAATATAATAAAAGATATTTTTGATAAAAAAATTTTAAAATATACTATATTGCCTTTTTTAATAGATTTAATTTTTTGGTTTTTTATTTTTTTGTTTTTTTCTCATAATATTATCTCTTTTTTAGAGGGAATTGTTACGAATTTACCTTTTGGAGTTAAAATAGAAGAAATTATTGCAAATATTGGTGGATGGATTTTGATAATAGTTTTATATTATGTAGCTGTTATTTCAACTCTTGGAGTTTTTAGTAGCTTTTTTATTGATAAAATAGTAGAGAGAATAAATGAACTTCATTATAGATGTAAAAAAAGAGATGTTTCTTTTAAAGATACTATAAAAGGAATTTTTATTGCTTTTAAATCTTTTTTTATTTATTTGATTATTTTTATTTTTACTTTTTATTTGCTTTTTATTCCTGTAGTAAATGTTTTTTATCAGATAATAATGATGAGTATTTTAAATAAAAAACCTTTAGTTTTTGATAGTAGTTATCTTTTTTTTGAACCAAAAGAGATTGAAAAAAAATATAATTTAAAAATTTGGCTTTTAGTAGTTTTGTCTTCTTTAATTTATTTAATTCCATTTGTTTCTCTTTTTGGATATACATTTCAGCTTAT
>JALVUH010000064.1:0-7574 GCA_027035735.1 Nautiliaceae bacterium | reverse complement strand
ATCTTTTTTTTGAACCAAAAGAGATTGAAAAAAAATATAATTTAAAAATTTGGCTTTTAGTAGTTTTGTCTTCTTTAATTTATTTAATTCCATTTGTTTCTCTTTTTGGATATACATTTCAGCTTATTGTTCTTTCAAATTTTATACTTAAAAACTGCAAAAAAGAGTTTTAATTTTACATAAATTGAATCAGGACTTGTTATAATTTCAAAAAAGGAATTATTGTATGTTTCTTTCCCATACTCCTTTAAATTTTCATTTCAATAAAAATTCTGATAATTTTTTTGTGGAAGAGATACCTCTTTATCCTTTTGCTCATACGGGTGAGTGGTTAATGCTTAAAGTGAGAAAAAAAGATACTACTACACCTGAGATGATTAAGACTTTTGCAAAATATCTTAATATTTCTCCTCAAACTATAGGTTATGCAGGTCTTAAAGATAAAGATGGGCTTACAGTTCAATGGATTAGTATCCCAAGAAAATATAGAAATGAAATAAATAAATTTAATGATAAAAAGATAAAAATTGTTGAGCAAGATTTGCATAGAAACAAATTAAAAATAGGGCATTTAAAAGCAAATAAATTTTTTGTAAGACTTAAAAAAGTGACTCCGACAACTGCTAAAATTCTTTTTTCTTTAATAAAAGATATTAAAACTTATGGAATGCCTAATTTTTTCGGAGACCAAAGATTTGGAAAATATGGGAATAATTTTGAAGAAGGCAAAAAAATCATTGAAGGTGAAAAATTTGTAAAAAATAAAAGATTAAATAAATTATTAATTAGTGCTTATCAAGCAAAACTTTTTAATGAATGGCTTGGGGAGAGAATAAAACTTAGCAGAATTTTTGAACTTAAAGAGAATGAATTAAAAGCACTTGGATATGAGAAAGAATTAATAAAATTTGTAAAAAATCAAAAACATCCTTTTAAATTATTGCCAGGTGATGTAATGAGTCATTATCCTTTAGGTAAACTTTTTTATCTTGAAAATATTGAAGATACTGAGAGATTTTTGAAAAAAGAAATATCAATAACAGGTCTTTTACCTGGAAAAAAAGTATTAAGAGCTAAAGATTTTGCTAGAAGTATTGAAGAAAAATATGATGAACTTATCCCAGCAAATGGAGATAGAAGAATAGCATGGATTTTCCCAGAATTTATTGAACTTAATTACAATAAAGATAGAGCATGGTTTGAGATGAGTTTTATTTTGCCAAAAGGTGCTTATGCTACAGTTTTAATAGATTTACTCAAAAATCCCAAAAAATTTTTAGGAGAGTAGATGAGTATTGAAAGAAAAGCTACATTTGTAGCAATTATTGTTGCTATTATTTTGTCCATTGCAAAAATCACTATTGGGATTTTAAGCGGAAGTGTTGCTGTTCTTGCTAGTGCTCTTGATAGTGTTTTGGATATGTTTGTTAGTATTTTTAATAATATTGCTCTTAAAATTAGTGAAAGTAAACCAGATGAAAAATTTAATTATGGGAAAAGTAAGATTGAAGGATTAGCTGCACTTTTTGAGGGATTAATAATTATTGCAAGTGGACTTTTTATTATTTATGAAGCTATTAGAAAACTTATAGAAAAAGAAGCAATAACTCATTTGGATGCTTCTATTTATGTAATGATTTTTTCTATAGTTATTGTGGGTGGATTGGTTGCATTTTTAAATTATATAGCAAAAAAGACAAATAACTTAGTTATTAAATCAGATGCTCTTCATTATAAAACAGATTTAATAACAAATAGTGTAGTTTTAATTTCATTAATAATTATTAAATTTACAGGATGGTATTTTGTAGATTTTATTCTTTCTATTTTAATTGGAATTTATATTATAAAAGAAGCAAGTGAAATAGTAAAAGAAGGATTTGAAATATTACTGGATGTTGCACTTGATTTTGAAACAGTTGAAAAAATAAAAGAGATTATTAAAAAAGAGCCGCTTGTGCTTGATTATCACTGTCTTAGAACCAGAAAAGCTGGAAATAGGAACTTTGTAGATGTTCATTTAGTTTTAACGCCCGATATGAAATTAAAATTTGCTCACACTATTATAGAGAATGTAGAAGATAAAATAAGAGCACTGGATCCTGATAAAAAGTGGATAATTAATATACACGCAGACCCTTATGATGATTCTCATATTAATAAATTACTTGAGGAATGTGGAGAAGAGTAATGAAATTAAAATTATTAAATGATTATAACAATAAACATTATAAAGTTTTTGAATATGAAGAAATAAAAGATAAAAAAATAACCGAAATATCAAAAATTTTTTGTGATAAAGATATTGATTTGATTGTAGTTTTAAAAAATAAAAAACCTTTTTATTTGATTACTTCTAAGGATGTAATAGAGATTTTATTATTACATATGGATGATATGACAGTAAAAGAGTTAATTGATAAATATCCAGAGAAATTAATTACTTTAAAAGAGGAAGAAGCAATTTTAGAAGCTTATAAATTAATGAGAACTTACAATATTCAAAATTTAATTATAGTGGATGAAGAAGGGAATTTTAAAAATATAATCAATTATAGTTATTTAGCAAATTTTCTTGCAGAAATGGCTATAAAAGATGAAATAACAGGACTTTATAATAAAAGATTTTTTGAATTTTTAATTGATAAATATGAAAATAGTGATTATGAAATTGGAATTTTATTTATTGATTTAGATAATTTTAAAGAAATAAATGATAAGTATGGTCATTATATGGGAGATTTAATTTTAAAAAAAGTAGGGGAAGTTATAAGAAATTCAATTAGGGATTTAGATTATGCTTTTAGGTATGGAGGAGATGAATTTGTAATTTTTTTATTTACATCAAATGATGTATTACAAATAGTAGCGCAAAGACTTTTTAAAAAAGTAAATTCTATTGAAATTAATGGTATAAAAGTAAGTGCAAGTATAGGTGCTGCTCATTATAAAACTGATTCTAATTCATTAAAAGAAGTAATAAAAATAGCTGATGAAAGATTGTATGAGGCAAAAAAAGAGAAGGGAAAATTAGTTATTTAATGCCTCTACTGCTTTTAGCATTAAAAGTCCAGCTTCATTTACGCTGTTTCTTCCAAGATATTTAGCTTCTCTTGCTGCAACATAAGCTTTTTCAAATTCTTCTTTAGTTAGACCAGATTTTTTGATAGCTTCTTTTATATTTTCTGGTAATATTCTTACTTTATTTTCTTTTACATACATACTACCAGTTTCTGCAATTGCTTTTACAACTCTATAGATTATTGGATTAATTGGTGCTCCAAATCCTTCAGGAACTCCACTCATAGCTTCATCCATCATTTTTCCATATTCAGTTTCAATAATATGACCATCTGGTAATACTTCTACGAAACCTTTTGCTTCAAGTTTATCAATTGCTTCATAAATTTTTCTTTTTTCATCTTCATTTTTTCCACTTAAGATATCTTCACATGCAATTCCTCTATCTGGAATCATTTTAAATATATCCATTTCATATCTTGTCATAAATGGAAGTTTTTGATGAGTTGCAATTTCTTCATATAAAAGACCTGATTTGCTTGGTTCATAAGTTCCAAGAATTCTCTCTTTTCTTGCTTCTTCTACCCATTCTCTATTTGGTGCACTAAACATTTTGTTTGAAATTGCAAGTGTTTTTACTGACCAGCTGTGAATTGGTCTTTCATCATAATTTTGATCTTCAATTACTCTCTCTCCATCTGGAGTTACAAAATATACTGCTTTTCCTTTTTCATCTACACCTTCACTAATTAATCCAAACGCTTCAAGGCTGTATAGATATTCTTTTAAATCAAAGTTTTCATCAAACCATTTTTTCTTATCTTGTAAGTCTTGGAATTTTTTAGCGATTTCTTGTTTTTTCTTAGGCATTTCATCAAGTCTTCTACCATATTTTTCAATTAATTTTTTATATTCTCTAATTTTTCTCTCAAGTAATTCTGCCTTAATTTCATCAAATGTAGGTGTTTCTTCTGGATTTTCAGGAACTTTTTCATCCCAAATTTTTTTGATAGTTTTTAGAGTTTCAATCTCTTCTTGTTCAATTGCGAATGTTTTTAGAGGTTTTTCTGTTCTATCTTTATAAATTCTATAAACTTCAAGAGCTTTTTCCCCAGCTTTTGTTAATTTATCTACATCTTGAACATATCCTAAAGTTTCTAAATTTACTAATGAATCAAGGTCAATTTCTTCTCCATCAGCTACTTTTGCTATATCTTCTAAAATTGATAAATCAAGAGCACTTCCTTCTACTGCCCATCCTCCATAAGTTAATGTTTCTTTTACAGCTTGTCCAAGTTCTGTAAATGTGAAATATTCTCCGTGTGGGATTGAATAAGCAATAAGTCTCATAGCTTCAAGTAAATCTTTATTGTTTTCTTCAATTGGAAGATAGTGTGCATCAGTTGGACCCATTGGAGATTTTCTAATATATTCTGCAAGTTTTGCATCAATTGCAAGTTCAGGTTCAATTATTTTATATGCTTCATATAAATCAATTGCTTCTTGAGTTAATTCACCATTTTCAGCAAATCCTCTTTTTTCTAAAGGTTCATTTGAAATTTTTGTAGTTTTATTTTTATTTTTGATAGCTCCATCAATCATAGCGATAACTTCACTACTTACCCATTTAAAATTATCTTTCCATTCATCAATATTTTCAATTTTGTCTTTTACTCTATTTAATACATCTGCTACGATGCTTCCTCCATAAGTAAATTCTGCTACTCCTGGCATTGGAAATCTTAAAATTCCTCCAAGATTTAGCTCTTCTACTGCTTCATTATTTAATGCTTCTACTTTTATTGTTTTAACATCACTATTTAATAATTCTAAAATTATTTTTGCTGCTTCTTTTTTAATTACCATTTAGTCCCTCCTAATTATTTTTTGTAATTTTAACAAATTAAAAACTTTTAGTCAATAGGACTAAAGAAAATTCAGGGAGAAAAAAGGAAGGTTTTATTTTGTTTCTTTTGCCTCTTTTTCAGGCTCTTTTTCTGGATTTACTATTTTTGCAATTAAAATAGAAACTCCATAGAGTATTAATAAAGGAGTAGCCATTGCTATTTGACTAAATAAATCAGGAGGTGTTAATACAGCTGCCATAATAAAAATTACGACAATAGCATATCTTGAAAAATCTTTTAGAGTTTTATCAGTAACAAGTCCTAGTTTTGCTAAAAAGTATGTAACTACTGGCATTTCAAATGCTATACCAAATCCAAGCATAAGTTTTCCAAAAAAACTTACATATTCGCTAATTCTAGGCATTGCAGTAAATTGTTTACCACCAAATGTAACTAATACTTTAAAACCTACAGGAAACACAATGTAATAAGCAAAGGCGGCACCAAGCACGAACATAATAGTGCCCCAAAATACAAAAGGCAAAATTAATTTTTTTTCATGTTCATAAAGCCCTGGGGCTATAAATGCCCATATTTGATATAAAATAAATGGCAAAGAAAAGAAAAATCCAGCAAATAGAGCTATTTTTACTGCTGTAAAAAAAGGCTCTGCAAGACCAGTAAAAATAATTTCAGAGTGTTTATCTAATTTAAGTGCTTCCATTAAAGGAGCACTCATCCATGCAAATATATCTTTCCAGAAGATAAACGCAATGATAAAGAATATAAAGTAAATTATTACTATTTTAATTAGCCGAGAACGTAACTCGGCTATATGTGGTCTTAAATCCTCAAGCATTTATATCTTTTTTTTCTGAAGTTTGTTGTGTAGTTTGTGTGGTGTTTTGATTTTCTATTTTTTCTGTAGGTTTTATAGTAGTTTCTTCTTCGCCTTCTCTTACAGCATCTTTAAAGTTTTTTATTCCTTTACCAAGTCCTTGAGCAAGTTCTGGTATTTTTTTACCTCCAAATAAGATTAATACTACTAATAAAATTATAATTACTTGAGTTGTTCCTATACCCATGATAAATCCTTTTTTAGAGAATTGTAGCATAAATTTTTTCTTTTTTTGTTAAAATTCTAGAAAAAAGGTAATAAATGAAGTTAGCAGTATTTGATTTTGATTCTACTTTAATGGATGGAGAGACTATAGATTTTTTAGCCGAACCTTTAGGATTAAAAGATAAAGTTGCCTCAATTACTGAAATGGCTATGAGAGGGGAGCTTGATTTTTTTGAAAGTCTAATAATGAGAGTAAAACTTTTAGAAGGTTTAGAAGAAAAAAAAGTAAATGAAATATGTCATAATCTTCCATATATGCCAGGAGCAGATGAAACGATAAAAGCTTTAAAAAAAGATGGATATAGGGTTTTGGTTTTTAGTGGTGGATTTAGAAATGCTACAAGCTATGCTAAAGAAGTTTTAGGATTTGATGCTGACTTTTCTAATATACTTCATTCCAAAAATGGTATTTTAACAGGGCTTGTTGGTGGAGAGATGATGTTTAGCCATTCTAAAGGTGATATGTTAAAAAGAATGCAAGATGTTTTAGGGGTTAGTAAAGAAGATACATTAGTTGTTGGAGATGGAGCAAATGATTTAAGTATGTTTAAGTATGCTGGTAAAAAAATAGCTTTTTGTGCAAAAGATGTTTTGAAAAAAGAAGCTGATTTTATAATTGATGAAAAAGATTTGACAAAAATTTTAGAATTTATTTAAGGAGATAAAATGACAAGTATTTGGGTGGATTATTTAGATAGGGAATTTTTAGATAATGAATTTAAAGAGTTAGTTAATAGTGGCTTAGTAAATGGACTTACAAGTAATCCTGCTATTTTCGCAAATGCACTTAAAAAGGATGTTTATAAAGAAGATTTTGAAAAATTAAAAGGAAAATCTTCAAAAGAAATTTATGAAGAGATTGCAGTAAAAGATATTCAAAAAGCATGTGACATACTTGAGCCTCTTTATGATGAAGGAAATGATGGATATGCAAGTATTGAAGTTGATCCAAGACTTATAAACGATGCTAAAGGAACTATTGATGAAGCTTTAAGACTTGTAGATAAGATTGAGCGTGATAATGTAATGATAAAAATTCCAGCCAATGAAGCAGGTTTTAAAGCTATGGAAGAGCTTGCTAAAAAAGGAATTAATATTAATGCTACGCTTGTATTTTCTCCAAATCAAGCAATGAGAGCTCTTGAAGCAATTAGTAAGGGACCAAGAACTATTGATGGAGTTATTTCAATTTTTGTAAGCAGATTTGATAGAAAATTAAATCCACAACTTGCTATGCAAAATTTAGCAAAAGATAGAGTAGGGTTTTTTAATGCTATTAAAATTTATAATCAGATAGAAGAACAAAATATTCCTAATATAAGAGCGCTTTTTGCTTCAACTGGTGTGAAACAAGACTATTTACCAAAAGATTATTATGTGCAAAATCTATATCTTCCACATTCAGTATTAACACTTCCTCTTGATGTAATTGAAGAGATTAAAGATAAAGACTTAGAAGAGTCATTTCATTTTCAAACAAAACATATTGATGCATTTTTTAGCTTTCTTACACCAGCTGGAATTAATCTTCAAAAAGTTTATCAAGAATTATTTGATGAGGGTGTAGAAGCTTTTGAAAAAGC
>JALVUH010000063.1 GCA_027035735.1 Nautiliaceae bacterium | reverse complement strand
TTAAATTTCTTTAACTCCGTATTTAATATGTTGTTCTTTTTTATGTTTTGAAATTAAATATCTCCAATAAAGCACTGGAACTACAACTACTGAAAGAAGAGTTGATGCAAAAACACCAAAAATTAACGAAACAGCAAGTCCTTGCCATACAGGATCTAAAACAATTACAAATGAAGCCAAAATAATAGCAAGCGCTGTCAAAATAATAGGTCTAAATCTAGTAGCTGCTGCTTCAATTACAGCTTCATTGATACTTCTACCATGTCTTAATAAATCATTTGTAAAATCAATAAGTAAAAGAGAATTTCTAACAACAATACCAGCTAAAGCAATAAATCCTATCATACTTGTAGCTGTAAAATATGTTTTTGAATGTAAAAATGTAAGTGTAAACCAATTCATTATAGCATGACCTGGTAAAACCCCTATAAATGTTAAAGGTACTGCAGCAAGTACAATTCTTGGTACTCTAAAGTTTTTATAATAAGCAACCATTAATAGATAAATTAATACTACCGCAACACCAAATGCAGAACCTAAATCTCTAAATACATTAAATGTAAGATGCCACTCTCCTCCCCATACTAAATTATAAGTTTGTCCAGTTTTTAAATCTATTGCTTTTAAATTTAGTCTTGGATTTCCATCATAAATAATTTTATATCCTGGAATTCCTTTTTCTCTCAAATAGTTAAAAATATCAAGTAAAGCATATAAACTACTTCTTTTATCCATCTCACCTGTTACCATTACCATAGGTTTAAGATCTTTTGATGTAATCATACCATCAAATGGAACAGGAACTACTTTTACTACTTCGCTTAAAGGAACTAATCTATGAGTAGTCATAGACATAATTTTAATTTTATTTAGAGCTTGTATATTATCTCTTGCATTTTTGGCAAATCTTACAAAAATACCTACTTGTTCTTTTTCGCTTGGAATATGTGCAACACTTACAACCGCACCTCTTATACCCATTCCTAAAATTTTAGCAATTTGATCTGTTGAAATACCAAGAAGTGCCGCTTTTTCTTTGTCTGGAACAATTTTATATTTAATAATTTGTCTATTTCTCATAATATCTATATCAACTACACCTTTTGTATGACGATATAGATTTTCTATATAATTTGCAAGTTTTAATCTTCCTTCTTGATTTCCTCCATAAACATACATTAATAATGTTGCAAGTACTGGTGGTCCTGGAGGGTCTTGAACTAACTTAATATTTGCCCCAGCAAAACTACATTGACCTTGAATAATTGGTCTAAGTCTACTTACCATATCAATAGAACTCTCTTTTCTTCCTTCTTCTTTAGGGAAAAGATTTACTCTAATTTCTCCATAATTTTCACCCTGTTTCATAGAGTTTCCTCTTAAAAGTCCGTTAAAATCTACAACTCCGCTAATTCCTATAAATTGTTCAAAATCATGAATTTCAGGCTCTTTTGCTAAAATATTTGCCACACAATCACTTACTTTTTTAGTAGTATCTATACTTGTGCCTTTAGGTAAATCAATTGTAATATTAAAAGTATTTTTGTTAGCTCCAGGTAGCATTTTAAAAAGAACTATTTTAAATGCAGGAAGAGCCAAACTTCCAAGAAGTGCTAAAATTAATACTGTAAAAAATACTACTCTTTTTGGAGTAGATGTTAATAATGGATTTAAGATTTTATAAAAAACTTTAAATGTTTTTGTTTTTCTTATATCAAATGGCTCTTTATGCTCATCTTTGTGTTCTGGTAAAAATTTAACTGCTGCCCAAGGCGTAAATATATAAGCTACTATTAAAGAAGCTATCATTGCAATAGGAACATTAAATGGAATAGGTCTCATATATGGACCCATCATACCAGTAACAAAAAGCATAGGTAAAAATGCCAAAATAATAGCAAGTGTAGCAATATTAGTAGGATTTCCTATTTCATTTGTAGCATAAATTGCAGCATATTCTCTTGGTTTGTCTCTCATTTCAAAATGTCTATGGATATTTTCAATAACAATAATTGCACTATCTACAAGAAGACCTAATGAAAGAATTAATGCAAAAAGAGTAATTCTATTGATTGTTTGACCTGCAAGCATTCCAATAAATAAAGTAATAGCTAAGATTAAAGGCACTGTAAATGAAACAATTAATGCTTCTCTCCATCCTAACATAAAAATAAGTAAAATAACAATAATTCCAAGTGAAATCAATAAGTGATCAATTAATTCATTAACAGCATGATTTGCTTTTTTACCATTATTTCTTGTTACATAAATATGTACGCCTTTTGGCAACATTTTTTTAAGTTCTTGAACTTTTTTTAATACATCTCTTGCTACGAATACAGCATTTGTACCTCTTTTTTTACCTATAAAGATAGTAACTTGATTAAGTTTTGTATCTACAGGAAACTTATTAACTTCTTTACCACTTATTAATGGATCTTCATAAAAAGCTCTACCGCCTTCAAAATATGTTTGATGTTTATGTTGATAATCAATCCCATCAACAACTTTAGCTATATCTTTAATATAAATAGGTCTTCCCATATAATCAGCCACTATTAAATTTTCTACATCCTTAACAGATTTTATAAATCCATCAAATTCTACAGGAATAGAATATTTTTTATTATCTACTCCGCCTAAAGGATAATCAACATTTGCTCCTTTAAGAGCCATTGCAATTTGACCAAGAGAAAGATGATAAGCTGCTAGTTTTTGAGGGTCTACTATAATATTAAATTGTCTTTTATGTCCTCCTTTAATTCCTATAATACTTACATTTTTAACTTCTGCAAGAGGTGATAATAATCTTTGTGCAATTCTATAAAGTTGATAATCATTATATTTTTTACTTGAAAGTGCAAGAGTTATAATAGGAACTTCATCAATATCAATTGGTTTAATAAGAGGAGGCATTACACCTTTTGGCATTTTATCCATATTTTGCATTACTCTCTCAAAAAGTTTAGACATACTTCTAACTTTATCTTGTCCAATTTTAAATCTTACAGTAACAATACCTACACTATTCATAGCCATGCCATAAACATGCTTAACACCAGTCATGGCTTTTAGAGTTCTCTCAAGAGGTTCTACTATAATATTTTGAACTTCTTTAGAACTTGCTCCTGGATACATAACAATCACATTTGCTGCTGGAACATCAATAGTAGGATTTTCTTGTCTTGGAGTAAATAATAACGCAATTAACCCCATAAGCAAAATAGTTAAAGCAATTACAGGAGTTAAAGGATTTTTTAAAAACATTCTGGCCAAACGACCAGCAATATTTAATTGAATCTCCTCTTCTACTTCTTTTAATTCTTCTTCTTTTTCTTTAACTTCTTTTTCTAACTTTTCAAGCTCTTTTTCTTTTTTTGCTATTTCATCTTCAAGCATATAAATTTCATTTTCAAGCTTTTTTATCTCACTAATATCACAAGCAGATTTTTTCATCTGCTCTAATTGCTGTTTTTTTTGCTCAACAAGCTCTTTTAATTTTTTTAATTGCTCCATTACCACTCCTATAATTTTTGTCCATCAACTAAATTAGCTGGAGGATAAAGTATTACTCTCTCACCTCCTTGCAATCCCTTAACAGCAATATTGCTTCCAACTTGTGCAATCTGTTTTACAGGAACAAATTTAGCATATCCATTATTATCTACAAATACTCCTACAATTCCTTCTCTTGTTGTTAAAGCGGCAAAAGGAACTAATATAGCCTTTTCTTTACCAACTACAATTTTAGCTTTAGCATACATTCCAGGAATAAGTCCTTTTGTGTTTTTAAATGAATATTTAATTACAAAAGAGTGTGTTGCTGGGTCTGCACTTGGAATAATAGTAGAAATTTTAGCATGATATGTTTTTTTAAGAGCAGGTACATAAATATCAACAGGCATTCCAAGCTTAAAATAATCTATATCACTAGCATTTACAAATGATTTTGCTCTTAAAGAGTTTAAATCACTCAAAATTATTACAGGATATCCTGGAAGTGTCATTTCAGCAACTTTTTTTAATTTTCTTGTAACCACTCCATTAATTGGTGATAAAACTTTTGCATATTTATATTGAGCTTTCACTCTTGCAAGTGCAGCTTCAGCTTGTTTTAACATTCCTTTTGCCATATCAACTTGTTGTTTTCTTATATTTTTCATTAAAGTCATTTTTTCAAATGTTCTTTTGCTAACAGCTCCTTTTGAATACAAATCTTTAAATCTATAATAATCTTTTAAAGCATCTGCATACGCCATTTCAGCCATCAATACTCCACTTTTTGCTTGAAGTAATGCCCCTTGAGCTTGATTAAGCATTGAATTTATATCTGATGGGTCTACTTCAAATAAAAGCTGACCTTTTTTAACTATATCACCCTCTTCTACAGGCATCTTTTTAATAAATCCCATAAGTCTTGTTGCTACCATTATTTTATTTTTAGAATAAATATTTGCTACATAATCTTTTGTAATGTTAATATCTGCCTGTTTTGAAACTGCAAATTCATATGCAAATAGACTTGCTACACTTAATGTAATAGCTAATAATTTTTTCATTTACTCTCCTTTAATAAATCTCCAATTGCTTCTTCAAGTTCTGCTGCTGCCAGTGCTTCGTCATATCTTGCTTTAATAAGCTCAGCTCTTGCTTTTCTAGCTTCTGCTTCTTTCATTAATAAAATTGTAAAATTTATCATTCCTTGTTTATACATATAAGTATATTTTTGAAGTATCTCTTCTGCTAATTCTTTGTTTGTAACTTTTTCTTTAATAATTGCTTCTTTTTCTTTAAAATTCAAATATTTTTGTTTAACATCAAGAGCTATGCCTTTTTTCATATATTGATAATAATAATTTGTTTGCATTGCTTCAATTTTACTTTTTTGAACATTAGCACTTCTAGTAGCATCAAAAAGTTTCCAATTCATTCCAACTGCTGCTAAATAATAATCTTTTTTTGTATCTAATTTTAAATGATTGTCATCAAAACCATATTCTAAATGAGCCCCTATCATTGGATAATAATCACTCTCATCCATTTTTACTTTTTTTTGCATTGTTAAAACATTTTCTTTCATCCATTTTAAATCATTTCTATTTTTAAGTGCTAAAGCAATAAGTTTTTTTAATGAAAGATTTGGTGGATAAATAATTGCAAAATCTCCTACATTATCTATACTATCATCATCTGTTAAAAATCTTAAGTAACTAAGTGCTAATTGATATTTATTTTCTGCTTGAATAAGCATTGCTTCTACTTCATTGTCTCTTTTTTGAGCTTGAAGCAAATCAATTTTTGTAGCCATTCCATCATGATAAAAATCTTTTATCATTTGTACAAAAGAAGCTGTAGTTTTTTTGGCAGTTTTTAATGCAGAAATAAAATATTTTGCAGCAACTGCACCATTATAAGCTTTTAAAACCTCAACAGCTAATTTATTTTTATCATGAGCATATTTATATTTATTTGCTTTTACTTGAAGTGCTGCCATCTCTTTTGCATATTTCAATTTAAATCCCGTAAAAAGAGGCACTTCATATACTAATTTTGTTTTATAATTAGTCCTACTACCTGGATAATTTAAATCTTTTGGTTCATCTGCTAATACTTGATTTCCTGATACTTTCCCACTCATAAGACCAGGCATTGCTGCTAAAAAATCAGCAAATCCAAAATCTTTAAAATTTGCTTCTCTACTCTCAAGTTTCATTCCAAATACATATAATGCATCATTTGTTCTACTTATTTCTTCTCCTAAAGTCAATTTACCCCAATTATAACCTTTTGCTTTTTTCAAATCCGCCTTTGCTTTTGCAATATTTAGTTTTTTTGCCTTAAGTTCTAAATTATTATTTAATGCTTCATTTAAAACAGTCTTAAAATCTACTGTCTTGGCAAATAATCCACAAAGACAAGCGGAGAGTAATAAAATTTTTTTCATTATGCTCCTTTTGTAACTTAATTAAACGAATTTTAACAAAGATTTAATCAAATTTTATAAGATATAAGAAAAAGTTATAAGAAAAAGGAGAAAAAAAGTATTATTTATCTTTTTTCCTACTCATTCTTTTTCTAACAGTAGGGTCAAGATATTTTTTTCTTACACGAATTGATTTTGGAGTAACTTCAACAAGTTCATCATCTTCTATCCACTCAAGTGCTTTTTCAAGTGTAAGTTCAACTGGCGGAACAAGTTTTATTGCTTCATCACTTCCGCTTGCTCTTACGTTTGTTAAGTTTTTACCTCTTATTGGATTAACTTCAAGGTCATTGCTTCTAGAATGTTCTCCAACAATCATACCGTTATATACTTTATCTCCTGGTTTTATAAACATTTTGCCTCTCTCTTGAAGATTAAATATTGCATAACCAGTAGCTACTCCATTTTCCATAGAAATAAGTGCTCCATTTTTTCTTGTATAAGGTTTTGTAGTAGCAGGACGAAATTCTAGAAAACTACTATTTAATACACCCTCACCCTTAGTATCTGTCATAAATTCTCCTCTATATCCAATAAGACCACGTGCAGGCATTTCAAATTCAATTCTTGTAGTTCCATCAGATAAAGGCATCATATTTTTCATAATTCCACCACGAGTTCCAAGCTTTTCAATTACAGCACCAGAATATTCATCAGGAACATCAACTACTACATATTCATAAGGCTCAAGCTTTACTCCATTTTCTTCTTTAATAATAACTTCAGGACGGGACAAAGAAAATTCAAAATCTTCCCTTCTTAAATTCTCAGCCAAAATTGCAATTTGAAGCTCACCTCTTCCGCTAACTTTAAATTTACCTTCACCTAGCTCTTCAATTTTCATAGCAATATTTGTCTCCATCTCTTTAAAAAGTCTATCTCTAAGTTTTGGTGCTGTTACATTTTTACCTTCAGTACCTGCCAGAGGTGAATCATTTACACTCATAATTACGCTAATTGTAGGCTCTTCTATATGAAGTGGGTCAAGTGCTATTGGATTATCTTTATCAGCAATAGTATCTCCTACATCTAATGCATCAAATCCAGCTACTGCCACAATATCCCCAGCTTTTGCTTCATCTATTTCTATTCTCTCAAGCCCAATAAATCCTAAAAGTTTTGTAATTCTTCCATTTATTTTTTCTCCATCAGCTTTTACTAAAGTTACAGTATCACCTTTTTTAACTTTTCCATTAAAAATTCTAGCAATTCCTATTCTTCCTACATAATTATCATAATCAAGTGTAAATACTTGCATTTGAAGAGGTTTATCTTCATCTCCAGCTGGTGCAGGAATATATTTTGTAATTGCTTCAAAAATAGGAGTCATATCTTCATTTTCATCTTCAAGTTCCCATTTTGCAATTCCATTTTTTGCTGCTGCATAAATTATAGGGAAATCAAGTTGGTCTTCATTTGCTCCCATACTTACAAATAAATCAAACACTTCATCAACCACTCTATCTGGCTCAGCGGCAGGTTTATCTATTTTATTTACCACCAATATTGGTTTAAGTCCAAGAGAGAGTGCTTTTTTTACAACAAATTTAGTTTGAGGCATTACACCTTCTTGTGCATCAACAAGAAGCAAAACACCATCTACCATCTTTAAAACTCTCTCAACTTCTCCACCAAAATCACTATGTCCTGGAGTATCAATAATATTTATTCTATAATCTCCCCATTTAATAGCTGTATTTTTACTCAAAATTGTAATACCTCTCTCTTTCTCCAGGTCATTACTATCCATAACTCTCTCACCAATCTCTTTTCTAGCATCAAGAGTACCTGATTGTTTAAGAAGCTCATCTACTAAAGTAGTTTTTCCGTGGTCTACGTGAGCTATAACTGCTATATTTCTAATATTTTTCATTAATTGCCTTTAAAAAATTTTCGCAATTATATCACAAATAATAATTTTTAAATTTTATAAATTTTTACTATAATAAATTAAAAAGGCCTCTTATGATTACAAATGCTGATATTGCAAAAATGCTCTCCCAAACTGCAGATTTACTTGAAATAAAAGGAGAAAATCCATTTAAAGTTAGAGCCTATAGAAATGCAGCTAGACTTGTTGAAAATTCAAGCAAAGATTTTAACAAACTTGTAAAAGAAGGATTTGATTTAACAAAGTTACCTGGAATTGGAAATGATCTTAGCACTTATATAAAAGAGATAGTAACAACCGGTAAATTTTCTAAACTTGAAGAACTTAAAAAAGAAATCCCAGCTGGTCTTGTTGATATGCTCTCAATTGAAGGACTTGGACCAAAAAGAATAAAACAAATTTATGATGCTTTTCATATAACTTCTTTAGAAGAATTAAAAAAATATGCAGAAAGTGGGGAACTAGCAAAACTTCCAGGTTTTGGACCAAAACTAATTGAGAAAATATTAAAAGGAGTTAGACAGCTTAAAAAAGCAGGTATTAGATTTTTATGGGCAGAAGTTGAAGAAATTGCAGAAGATTTAAGAGAATATCTATTAAAATTTCCTGGAGTTGAGATTGTAGAAATTGCAGGAAGTTATAGAAGAAAAAAAGAGACAGTGGGAGATTTGGATATTTTAGTAATAGCAGAAGATTATATGAAAGTTAGTGAATACTTTATTAAATATCCAAAAGTAAAAGAGGTCCACTCAGCAGGACTTACTCGCTCCACTGTATTTTTAGAAAATGAATTACAAATAGACCTAAGAGCAGTTAGTAAAGAGAGCTACGGTGCCGCACTTCACTATTTTACAGGAAGTAAAGCTCATAATATTGAAGTTAGAAAACTTGCAATTGAAAAAGGGCTTAAAGTCAATGAATATGGAGTTTATAAAGGTGCTAAAAAAATAGCTGGAAAAAGTGAAGAAGAAGTATATAAAGCGGTAGGACTTTGTTTTATTGAACCAGAACTTAGAGAAAACAGAGGAGAAATTGAAGCTTGTATTAATAATTCTTTACCAAATTTAGTAAAACTTGAAGATATAAAGGGAGATTTGAATATTGATGAAAGCCTCATAGATGAAGCAGTAAAATTAGGATATAAATATGTAGGGATTAAAAATAAAAAAATAAAAAGAAAAGACATAAAAGTTTTTAGTATAAAAGAAGTTGAGGTAGGAAAAATTAAAGAAGATAAAGATGTTGATTTTTTGGTAGGAATTGTAAATGAAAACAATACATTAAATGAAGTATTAGATGCTATTGAAAAAGTTACATTTTTAAGATTTTACAGAGATATAAAAGCTAAAAAAGAAGTAAATTTAGATTTTGATTTAATTTTTAAAGAGATGGCTAAAAA
>JALVUH010000062.1 GCA_027035735.1 Nautiliaceae bacterium | reverse complement strand
ATGGTAGACTATACAAATACAAAAATATTCATTTATGGATTAGATACGATTATAAAACAGGATACTATTTTTATACTTCATTAGACAGCAATGGAGATAATGGAACATTGATAGATTTTATTCAAAATCACATTATAAACGAAAGAAATCTAGGTAAAGTCAGAAAATATGTAAAAGAAAATTTAGATAAATTTTGACAATAGGAAAAAAAGGAAAAAACTTCATTCAACTATCAAAATTTCCTTTCTATCCTATTGTCTAAAAAAAATTACAATTAAAAAATGAATGTAATACAATTTAATACACTTTTTTAATTCAATTTCTATAAAAAATTTAACCAATCCAATCAAAAATTAGAAACATATTTTTTAAATTGATTGATAAAATTTATATCAATTTTTAGTTAACATAATATTTTTTATCCTAAATTTTAAATCTAATAAAAATCATAGTTATATCAATAAAAAAATAATCACCAAATTGAGCCAACAATTGATATAAAGATAATCAAGTCCCTATCTTAATGTGGTAATTCTTTTTATGTCCTTTATCCTTTCTATCCATTTTTTATTCTTTCATTTCATTCATTTCATTCCTTTCAAAATTCTACTTCCCTGCGGTCGTAGAATTTTTTCAGTCATTAATTCCATTCATTCAATCTAAAAAATGTCAGGCAGTCCGCAGTCATTGCAATCATTACCATGCACAATTTTAGATAGAAAAAGAAATTTAAAAATTTAATAATTTTCATCTAGTTCGCTGGTTTTTCTTTTAAAAAATCCCTTCCCCCATTAACCTTTATTTTTTTCAATATTAACTTTTCTAAAAAATGGGTATTATAAGATATAGAAGGAAACACTATTGTAGATACCATAAATCCATAAATGAATGGAAATATTTTTCACTTTTTTTCAGATTTTTTTCCATTTTTTCGAAACTTTGTTTCCATTGAGAAAAGTTAAAAAATTGTATTTATATATAGATATAGAAAGACACAATTTTTTAAAGCCTAAAATAAGGGAAAATTATTCAGAAAAATAATATAAAAATTCAGAAATATAATAGTATTACTATTGTAATTTAATAAAAATTTTCTTATAATTTAAGAAAAATTCAAATGAAGGAGAATAAAAATGGAAACAATAAACAAAATTAAAACAAAAAAAAGAGGAAAAACATTTAACAAGCAACAAACAATAGACCCAAAAACTGGGGAAATAAAAGACATTCTACTTATAGGAAATCCAGAGGAGTTCGATAGAGATTTTGTAAAAGTATTTCACGCTTTTACAGAAAAACTAATAGAGGACACAGAAATGGCAGGAAAAGCAATCAGACTTCTATTCTGGATAATGAAACAATTAGAAAATGGAAAAATCGAATTTTATATGCATTATTCAATAATTAAAAAAGATTTAGGAGTAAGTACAGATACATATTACAGATGGAAAAGAACACTTGAAAATAAAGGAATAATAAAAAGAATAAGTCCAAATCTTTATATGATTAACCCAGCTTGCATAGTAAAAGGAAAAGGTCATACACTTTTAGAAGAATTTAAACAGCCAAGACTACCATTAGAGGATTAAAAAAATGAAAGGGAAAAATTTCCTTTCTTCCAATGATAATTATAACATATCATTAGAGGAAATCAAGAGATTAAATTTTTTTAACTTCCTAGATAGTTTAGGAGCTGAATTTAAAAAGAAAAAGAGTTCTAAGTATGGTAGACTATACAAATACAAAAATATTCATTTATGGATTAGATACGATTATAAAACAGGATACTATTTTTATACTTCATTAGACAGCAATGGAGATAATGGAACATTGATAGATTTTATTCAAAACCACATTATAAACGAAAGAAATCTGGGTAAAGTTAGAAAATATGTAAAAGAAAATATAGATAAATTCTGACAATAGGAAAAAAAGGAAAAACTTCATTCAACTATCAAAATTTCCTTTCTATCCTATTGTCTAAAAATAATAATCTGAAATCAGTGTAATACAATTTAATACACTTTTTTAATTCAATTTCTATAAAAAATTTAACCAATCCAATCAAAAATTAGAAACATATTTTTTAAATTGATTGATAAAATTTATATCAATTTTTAGTTGACATAATATTTTTTATCCTAATTTTTAA
>JALVUH010000061.1 GCA_027035735.1 Nautiliaceae bacterium | reverse complement strand
ATATGATATTTGGATATGAATTTACTAAAAATGAAGAAATAAAAATTAATTTAATCTTTACTGGAATAAATTTAAATTGTTAAGAATTTTAAGTGTCTACAGATATTTAAGTAAAATTACAAAAAAGGAGAAAGTGATGAAAAATTTAAATAATTTAGTATCAACTGATAATTACATGGATAGTTTCAAAAAAATAGCAGATTTACTGTTAAATCAATATAATTTGCTTATCGGAAATGTTGAATTTGAAATAACAGAAATTGAGTTTTATTATAATGATAATGATAAACATAATGATCAAAATATTCATGGAGAAGATGAACAAAAAATTAGTAATAGTTGGTATATTCATAGAAGAGGAAGAGGTGGTATTGATATAACATTTGGGGATTCAAAACATTATGGAGGAATTTTAATTAGAGGTATAAAAGAAGTTAATTCAGATAAATATATTGATGGTCCTTTAAATGTTTTAAAAGAAATTCAAAAAATATTAAATAAAAGTAGAAGTAAATTAAGAAATGAATTAAAAGATATAGAAAATAGTGTGGTTAAATTAAAACAAAAAAGTAGTCGTAGTGACAAATTTATTTATCAAGGTCCAAGAGTGGGTTTGGTAGAAGCAGATTCTTTGGTAGCTTTTCCATATAGGTTTATAGTTGATATTAATCCTAAACATAAATTTGTTGAAAAAAGTTATGTATATTTATATACATTAAAATTATATCCACATATGAAAGATAGAATTTTAAAAGATATTGGATATAAATTTGATTTTGAATTAACATTAGATACCTTAAAAAATAATTTAAAAATAAATGAGGCTAAAATAAAGTATCTTAAAAAAGGCACTGAATGAATCTTAAAATATTTACAACTTCTCGTCAGATAAGAAAGTGGCTTGAAGATAAAGACAATCAGCTTCTTGATAAATACACTACTTTAGGGGAGTTTTTAGAAAAAATTATAGTAGTTGATGGGAAAAAGTTTATTGATAAGGATTTGAGGAAAAAGTATCTTTTTGAAGCGATAAAAAATGTAGATGTAGAAAAACTAGGCATTAGCCATGAATTTATAAATTTTTTTGAGGATAGTGATTTTATTTTTTCTTTTTTTAATGAATTGTTTTTAGAAAGAGTAGATATTGATAAAGTAATAATAAGTGATGTTTATTTAGATTATGAAGAGCATTTAACTATCTTAAAAGAGATTTTAAAAAACTATAAAGAGTTGCTTGAAAAAGATGGGTATGTTGATAAATTTTTGATTGATGAATATAGAATCAACGAAGGGCTTTTAAAAGATATAGATAAAATTGAACTAAGGCTTGATGGATATTTAACAAAATTTGATGTTGAGGTTTTAAGAAAAATTCCAAGAAAAATTGAGATAAATTTTGAAGTTGATAGATTTAATAAGAGTTTGATTGAAAAATCTCTTGGTGTTAGTGTGAAAGAAGGCAAAAGATATATTTATGATTTTGAGAATTTGATAGAGTTTGATTTAAAAGAAAATAATTCTAACATAGAAGTTGAATATTTTAGTGAAAGAATAAATCAGATAGAATTTGTATTTGCAAAAATAGCTGAATTTGTAAATGATGGTATTGAGCCAGAAAATATTGCAGTTATTTTGCCAGATGAAAGTTTTAGTGAATTTTTAGAGCTTTTTGATGAAATGGAAAATCTTAATTTTGCAATGGGTGAGAGTTTTACAAAAAGTAGTTTGTATATAAAATTAAAAGCAATTTATGAGTATTTAAGCGGCGATGATTTAGCGATTAATAAATGTAAAGATGTAATAGATGATTTTGAAGATAAAGATTTAATTGAATTTATAAGAGATAATGCTTCAAATAAAGAGTTAAAAATAATTGATGAAGAGCTTTTTAGGTTAAGTGCTTTTAAACATTTTTTTAATAATAAAAAAGATTTTTTATATTTTGTGCTTGAGAGGTTTAAAGATAAAAGGTTTGATGATGTCTATAGCGGGAAAATTACTTGTATGGGAGTGCTTGAGAGTAGAGGTATAAAGTTTGATGGGGTTATTTTAGTTGATTTTAATGATGAAGTGGTGCCAAATGTAGGTGAGAGTGATTTGTTTTTAAACACTTTTATTAGAAAAATGGCAAAACTTCCTACAAGAGCTGATAAAGAAAATCTTCAAAAACACT
>JALVUH010000060.1 GCA_027035735.1 Nautiliaceae bacterium | reverse complement strand
CGTGCGCCTTCAACCACTCGGCCAACTCTCCTTAATAAAATTATATCATTTTTTTAATTTAATAATTTCTGAAAAATCTATATTGATAGTATTAAATTGTTTAAGGTTAAATTTAAGCTTTGTAATATACATAATAATTCCAACACCAAATCCAGTAGCTAATACTACATTATAATCATTGGTAATTTCTAATGCTAATACAACTGCAGTAAAAGGTAATTTCATCAAAACTCCCATAAAAATAGCAGCTCCTATTGCTGCAAAATAATATGGTTCTATTTGAGCTAAATGTAAAAGTTTAATAGCTTCTCCAAATCCATATCCACCAAGTGCTCCAATACTCATAAGAGGTAAAAACATTCCTCCAACTGCATTAGAAAAATTGGAAATAGTAGTAGCAATAATCCTTAAAAATAGAATTAAAATGATAAATTTAAAAGGAATGTTTTGGAATTCATTAAATAAAACTTCTACAATATGATGTCCTGTAAAAGCAGCTCTAGGCTCTAGCCATAAAATCATACCTATTGAAAGACCTCCTATTAATGCAAAGAACAATCCACTAAATTTACCAAATTTCTCAAAAATTTTTAATTTAAAAATAAGTAAAATTTTATCTTGAAGAGTTAAATAAAAATATATAAGAAACGTCATAAAAGGAACAAAAAGCCCCATAAGCCAAATATAATCATAATTTAAAAATCTTCCACTTGGGGACAAAAATCCTATAGCAGGGAAGAATAAGACTGTAATAGAAAAAGCACTAAATGCTCCCACCATAATAAAAATTATATAATTTTTGAAAAATTCATATGCTATACTCTCAATAGCAAAAGCTATACCAGTTAAAGGAGAAACAAATACAGCTGCAATACCACTACTTGCTCCTATACTAATAATTATTTTTAAAAATTTTTCCGGAATTGAAAAAAACTTCTCAAGCTGAACTGCAACCATTGCTCCAATTTCTGCTGAAGGACCTTCTGTCCCTACTGCAAATCCACTTGAGAGAGATATAACAGAAGCAATAATTTTTAAAATTAAACTTTTTAAAGTAATAAATCCTTCATTTTTTTGAACAATATCCGAAATTTGAACAACTCCATAAATTTTCACACTTTTATCAAAATAAATTAACAAATTAACTATCAAAATAGCTATAACTGGAACAAATACAACATAAATGAAAGGTAAATTATGGATTGTTTTATAAGGGTCTCCTCTAAAGATAAAATATGTAACCAATTTATTTAAATATAAAAATAAAGTTACAAAACCACCTGTAACTAAACCTACTAAAAAAGAGACAATTAAAAAATCTTTAAATATAAATGCTTTTTTATTTAAATATTCAATTATTCTCATCTTTTAACTTTCTAAATAAAGTTTCAAGTATTATTTCATCATCTTTAGCAGGAGCCTTAATAATCTCTTTAGTATCATTATTATACATTATTGTAATATTATTCCCGAAATTTGAAATTGATTTAATTCCTTTATTTTTAGCTAAAACTTTTATTTTAATTTTATCAATAAAATTTTGAGTAGGTTTATCAAGTTTACCAAATCTATCAACTATTTCTTTTTCTATTTCATATACTTCATTTAAAGTCTTAGCACGGGAGAGTCTTTTATATAAATCAAGTCTTAGTCTATCCTCATTTACAATTTTTTCTGAAATATAAGCATTAATATTAAGTTTTACCTCAACATCTTGTTCTTCTTCTTTTTTACCTAACATCTCTTTTAGAGTATCTTCAAGCATTTTTATATAAAGATTATATCCAACACCTTTAATCTGACCAGATTGCTCTGCCCCTACTATATTTCCTCCACCTCTAATCTCTAAGTCCCTCAACGCTAAAACTTGACCACTTCCAAGAAATGAATTCTCTTCAAGGGCTATAAGCCTTTTTTTCGCATCTTCACTTAGTGCTTCTTTATCTTTTACAAGAAAATAAGCATACCCTTCATGCTTTCCTCTACCAACTCTACCTCTTATTTGATGTAAATCCGCTATACCAAAATTATCAGCATTTTCAACTATTACTGTATTTACATTTGGTATATGAATTCCACTCTCTACTATTGTAGTAGTTAGAGCTAAATCATATTTACCATTTATAAAATCTACAAGTCCTTTTTCAATTTGAGCTGGAGTTAGTTTAGAGTGAAGCAC
>JALVUH010000059.1 GCA_027035735.1 Nautiliaceae bacterium | reverse complement strand
TCCTTTATGGTGCTGTAATAATACCACCTTGACATTGCTTTACTCCAATCATTGGATTGGCATTATTAATAAGTTCTTGCAAACCTTCTTTTACAGGATTTCCTTTTAGAGGAATTCTAATCTCAGCAATATATCCATGTATACATAAAAGTTGAAATTTTCTTCTATTTTGATTACCAAATGTTCCTCCAAATAAAAATCTAAGTCTAGCTAAAGAAACATATTGTCCAATATGAGTTTGAAAAAAACCTACAAAATTTGTTTCATTAAATTGTTGTGTAAGTTTTATAGCTGTTAAAAAATATGTCTCAGCATCTGTTCCAAAACAAGTTCCATGTTTTTTCCATTCGTGCCAAGCAAGTCCATATTTTGCTCCCGGCATAAACTTTTGAAGAACCATCTCTAAAAGCGGAGACAATTTAAATTTATATTTACTATGACAATATACTTTATTCTTGGGCCATAGTCCATGAAGAGTAAAATTATTATAACTATAAAGACTTCTTCTTTCACATTCTTTAGAATGGTGAAATTTGCAATAAGTATTTTCCCAACTCAAAGCTAAAATATTATTTGTAGAAACTGCAAATAAAAAACTAGATAACAACAAAAATAAAGTAAATAATTTTTTCATAATCTATCCTTAATTAAATTTATTTTTTCTAAATCATCTCTAATGATATACTCAATACCTTCAATACCAAAGCTTCTATCTACTACAAAAATTTTATATTTTTTTATAAGATATTCAATTTCTCTAGTTTTTTCATAATCTACATTAAAAGTATATTCAAAAATTTGTTTGTATTCAATTAAATTAGCATTTTTTACAGCTAAGTTGGCAACATCACTATATGCTTTAACTAAACCACCAACTCCAAGTAAAATTCCTCCAAAATATCTTATCGTAATAATCCCTACATTAATTAAATCATTACCTTCTAAAACCCTTAAAGTAGGTCTTCCACTACTTCCTCTAGGCTCTCCATCATCAGATGAGCCTTCAATTATTTGATTTTGATTATTTAAATATCTAAAAGCAGTAACAAAATGATTGGCTTTTGGATGAAGTTGTTTTAATTCATTTAACAAATTTTCATAATTTTCAAAAGGAGTTAAAAAGGAGATAAATTTAGATTTTTTTATCTCCAATGAAGCTGAATATGTATTATTAATTGTTTTCATTAATCAAAAAGTTTATTGATACTTTCATTGTAAACTATTCTTCTAATAACCTCAGCAAAAAGTTTTGCAGTTTTTAAAACTTTTATTTTTTTACATTCTTTCTTAAATGGAATAGTATCAGTAATTACAAGCTCATCTAAAACAGAATTTCTAATTCTCTCAATTGCTGGACCACTTAAAACTCCATGAGTAGCAAAAGCCATTACAGAATTTGCACCTTTTTCTTTAAGAGCAGCTGCTGCTTTTACCATTGTCCCAGCAGTATCAACCATATCATCAATTAAAATTACATCTTTTCCTTTAACATCTCCAATAATATTCATAACTTCACTTACATTTGCTTTTTCTCTTCTTTTATCTACAATCACCATATCAAGTCCAAGTTTGCTTGCAAAATATCTAGCTCTTGCAACTCCTCCAATATCAGGAGATGCAATAATAGGATTTTTTAGATTTTTTTCTTTAAAATAATCAAAAAACAGAATACTTCCATACAAATTATCAACAGGAATATCAAAAAATCCTTGAATTTGTCCTGCATGCAAATCAAGTGTTACAACTCTATCAATTCCAGCTTTTTCCATCATATTTGCAACTAATTTCGCACTAATAGGAACTCTTGGCGCGGCTTTTCTATCTTGTCTTGCATATCCAAAATATGGCACTACAGCTGTTATACTTTTTGCACTAGCCCTTCTCATAGCATCAGTAATTATTAAAAGCTCCATCAAATTATCATTTGCTGGTGCACAAGTTGGTTGAATTATAAAACAATCTGTCCCTCTTACACTCTCTCCAATTTGTACATTAATCTCACCATCACTAAATCTATTTACAGTAATTTTACTAAGAGGTCTATCAAGATATTCGGCTATCTCTTTTGCAACTTCTGGATTTGCAGTCCCACTAAAAAGTTTGAATTTCATATTTACTCCTTTAATTTATTAATGAAATATTACCAAAATTTTACCTTTTAGCTCCTCTTATCCAACCACCTCCAAGCA
>JALVUH010000058.1 GCA_027035735.1 Nautiliaceae bacterium | reverse complement strand
ACAATTCCAAATGCTTTCATTTCAGGTGGAAGTGCTATTTGCTCTTTTGGGATTTGACCTAATTTTGCTAATGCATAATAAATACCATAAGGACCATCTATTTCTACTGCTCCACTATCAGCTTTGTATTCTCTATATCTAGAAAACCACATAGCTATCATTGTAGCAAATATTGATAATACTATTTCAAGAGCAAATGAAATTGCTATATAAGCAAAAGGATTTGGCTCTCCTTCTTCATCTTTTGGAGCAATTATATTTGCTATAAGTCTTGATATAAAAAATACTAGTGTATTTAATACACCTTGAACTAAAGTCATTGTAATCATATCTCCATGTTTTATATGATTTATTTCATGAGCTATAACACCTTCTATCTCTTTTGTATCCATTAAATCAAATAAAGATGTAGATACTGCCACTAAAGCATTATTTTTACTAGGACCTGTTGCAAAAGCATTTGGAGGTCCATCAAATACTCCAACTTCTGGCATTGGAATATTTGCTTTTCTTGCAAGCTTTCCAACAGTATTAACAAGCCATTTTTCTGCTTCAGATGTAGGATGTTCTATCACTCTAACTCCCATTGTTCTTATAGCCATCCATTTTGATAATAATAGAGAAATTATACTTCCACTAAATCCAATTATAGCAGCTATAATGGCAAGTCCTGTTACAGTTTGTGGGTCTATTTTTACTCCAAAAATGAGTTCAATTAAGAATAGTGACAAATATATTGAAGCCATTACAGCAATATTCATTAATATAAGCATTAAAATTGCCATTTTTCCCCTCCATAATTTTTAGTCTAATTATATCAATAATTATTAATTTTAGATGAATTTCTAATCATTAAATAATAAATAGTTATTACAGGTATAGTTATATTTAATATCGTTACTACTATCATTAAAATACCAAGATTTGAATAATTCATAGGAACGATAATTTTTCCATGCTCCACTATTTGACGACTAACAGGAAAAATTTCATTAAGATATTTTGTGAGAAGTCCTCCAGCAGTTAAAGCTAAATTCATTAAACTTGCCATTAAAGCAAACCATGTCGCCCTTTTACCCTCAGGTGCATAAATTGCAATAAGAGTTAAAAGAGGAATCATACTAAGCTGTGCAAAAGGAGATTCCATTGCTGTATCTATTAAAGCTACTGTTTTTGGTGAAAATCCTAAACTTTGAGGAATATTATAATAAAGTCCTATGATTGGTAAGAATAAAATAGTTGTTATAAAAGTAAGCCATAAAAGTGTATAATGAGCAGGTTTTTTTGCTATAAAATCACTAAATAACCACATTCCAAGAATTGATAAAATTGCTCCAATTTGAGATAATGTTCCAAAAAAAGCTTTGTCAAAATGTAAAATATCTATCTCCCACCATTGAAGTCCTGGCCCTACGCTTGGCATAGCACGATATACGAAAATTACTATGGCAGTTTTTATAATGAAATTTTTAATTTTTTTATCTATATCTTTTAGAATTAAACTTAACATATAAATTATTACGCCAAGACTTACTAAAAACACTATTTCTTGAGAATATTTAAAAATAAAGCTTAATATTTTGTTTTCCCAATGTTGATATTCTCCATAACCCATAAATATTACAAATAAAGCAAAAATAAGACCTCCACATAAAATTTTACAATTAATAGGAGCAGGTTTTGCTACATCAAGTTTTACGATACTAACACCCGTAATAGATATAATAGGAATGATAAGACCTATTTTAAACATAGTTTCATATGAAAAAATTTGAGCGAGCCAACCGCTAAGTCCTGCTACGATAACTCCTGCAAGTGAAATTGCAAGTCTTCCTAGAATCTGTACATAAGCAAGCTCTTCTTCTACCTTTTCCTTAGGTTGATTTCTATCTACTACTTCTGTGCTCATTGTATCCGCTACTACATCTTGAAGCACAAATCCTATTACTGTTAAAAGAGCAGAAATAATATATACATTATCTTTACTACTAAATTCAGCCCAATGATAATTTCCTGCAAGTCCTATAAGTAAAATATCACCAAGAGCAATTAGCCCAGCTCCAATATAAATATATATTCTTCTTTGAGAGCCAAAAATAGGCACGCTATCTACTAATTGTCCAAAAACCATCTTTATAGTCCAAGGGATACTAAGCCATACTCCAAGACTAACTAGAGCTGTGGCTGATAGTTTAAGCTCTTCTTTTACCCAGAATGTTTCTGCAACTCCGGTAATTCCACTAGCTCCATAAGCAAAATAGACCATTAAAAGAGGAAGATATCTTAATTTAAAGTGTCTTATGGGATTAAGTAAAGAATTTTGAATAGCTTTTTTAATATCAATCATTTAAAGCCTTTATTCCTTCATAAGCTGTTTTTATCATTTTATCAATTTCTTTTTTTTCAATTATATATGGCGGCATAAAATATATTACATTTCCAAGGGGTCTAAGCAGTACTCCATTTTTTAATCCATATTCATAAACTTTTAAACCCATTCTTTTTTGCCATGGATAATCTATCATTTCAATAGCTGTAATCATACCAGTTTGACGAATTTCTTTTACATTAGGAAGTTTTTTAAATATTTGAATATTATCCCATATATATTTACTTTTTTCTTTATTTTTTTCAATGACATTTTCATTATCAAATATATCAAGCGTAGCATTTGCAGCAGCACATCCTAAAGGATTTGCGGTATATGAATGAGAGTGTAAAAATGCTTTAAGTTCGGTATAATCACAATAAAAAGCCGAATATATCTCATTTGTAGTTAAAACTACGCTAAGAGGCATATATCCACCTGTAAGTCCTTTGCTAAGGAGCATAAAATCAGGTTTAATTCCTGCTTGCTCACATGCAAACATACTTCCACTCCTCCCAAATCCTACTGCAATTTCATCAGCGATTAAATGAATATCAAATTCATTACAAAGCTCTCTAAGTCCTTTAACAAACTTAGGAGAGTGCATTTTCATATATCCTGCACATTGCACTAATGGTTCAATAATAAGTGCACTTACATCTTTATGATGTTTTTCAAAAACAATTCTAGCTTTTTTTAATGCTTTTTTTGTTTCTTCTTCACTTTTATCTTTTGGGATAGGAATAGTTATATTTTTAATTAAAATTTCTTTATATGTATCTTTATAAAGTCCTACATCTCCTACGCTTAAAGCTCCAATTGTTTCTCCATGATAAGAGTTTTCTAAACTAAAAAAAAGAGGCCTTATTTTTCCTTTGTTTTTCCAATAATGAAAACTCATTTTAATAGCAATTTCAACGGCACTGCTTCCATTATCTGCATAAAATACTTTATCAAGTCCTGTTAGTTTACAAAGTCTTTCGCTAAGTTTTATAGCTTGTGAATGTGTAAATCCAGCAAAAATAACATGTTCTAAAGTTTCAAGTTGTTCTTTTATTTTTGAATTTATATATTCGTTGCTATGTCCAAAAAGATTCACCCACCAACTACTTATTGCATCAATATATCTATTCCCTTCAAAATCTTCAAGATATATACCTTTTGCTTTTTTTATAGGAATAATAGGTAAAAATTCATGATCTTTCATTTGAGTGCATGGATGCCAGTTATATTTTAAGTCAATTTCCATAATTTCTTGATTTTTCATAGAAAATCCCTTTAATACCAAGAATTTTTTTATTATAATATCAAAAGAATTCCGAAAAATTGGGTAAAATGATAATAAAATGACAAAAGAGGTAGATAAATGATTGAATGGATGCAGACACATAGAAAATGGCTGGTAATTACTATCTGGGTAGCAACAATTGCTTTTATAGGAGCAGGCTTTGTTGGATGGGGGCAATTTCAACTTTCTCATAAAGAAGGGACTGTTGCTGAGGTGCAAGATACTCCTGTAACTATTAAAGATTGGCAAGATGCTTATAATCAAGTTTTTAATGCTTATAATCAACAATTTGGTGGACATTTAGATAAAGCAACTGCACAAAGATTAGGTCTAAAAAAAATTGCTCTTCAACAAGCTATTCAAGAAGCAATTTTAAGGCAATTTGCAAAAGATTTAGGGCTTTATGTAACAGATAAAGAGGTTGCTGATAAAATTTTAGAAGTTTTTAAAACTAAAAAAAATTATGAAATGTATTTGAGAAATGCAGGTATTAAACCTGCTGATTTTGAAAAAAGTTTAAGAAAAAAACTTTTAGTAGAAAAATTATTAGCTCTTTTACATATAAAACCTACTAATACTGAAATTATTACTGTAGGTTCAGCTTTATATAATGCTGATGATTTAGAAATAAAAGTTTTAAAGAAATCAGATATTGCAGTAAATTTGAGTGAAAAAGAGATAAAAGATTATTGGCAAAAACATAAGAACGAATTTTTAAGTAAGAAAAAATATAAAATAGCTGTTATAGAAATTCCTTTACAAATCAATGTAAATGACGAAACTTTAAAAAAATTTTATGAAAAAAATAAATTAAATTATAAAAACAATCAAGGTGTAATAATACCTTTTGAAAAAGCAAAAAATTTAGTAAAAATTGATTATGCAAAAGAAAAATTATTTAAAAAAGCTGTTTTGGCTTATAAAGATTTAAAATCAAATAAAGGCAATTATCAAATAGTGACTATTTCAAGTTCTGATAATACTTTATTGCCTCAAAATAAATTAGAATCTTTGAAAAAAGAAGGAATTTTAAAACCTTTTGTTTATAAAAATAAATATATAATTGCAAAATTACTTGAAGAAATTAAACCTGAGCCATTACCTTTTGAAAAAGCTAAACCTTTTGTAATTGAAAAATTATTGTCAATTAAAGCAAATCAAAAATTAGTAGAATTATCAAAAAAAGAGTATAAAATATTTAAAGGTAAAGATATAGGTTTTGTAACAAAATATGATGCTCTAAAAATTAAAGAGTTAAAACCAGTTCAAGCTGTAGAGTTTTTACAAAATGTTTTTGTATCGCAAAAACCAAACTATTTTGTTTTAATTCCAAAAGACAATCCTGAAATTTCTGTTCTTTATAGAATTAAGGAACAAAAATTGCTTGATAAAAAAGAATTTGAGAAAAATAAAGAAAATGTTATACAATTAACCGATGGTTTAGTAAATATGGAATTATTGAATGATTTAATAAATACTCTTTCACAAACATATAAAATTAAAATTTATGTCAAATAAATAAAAGGGTAAAAATTGAAAAATATTTTAGCAATAGACATTGGTAGCTTCAAAACAGCAGCAGTCATAGCAAATTATGATGAAAATTCTTTAGAGCTTTCTGTCAGTGGTGTTGGTATAGCTCCTTCTAAAGGTATTAAAAGAGGTACGATTGTAAATATTGATAATGCTGCAAAATCTATTAAAAAAGCATATATGGATGCTAAAAGAGTAGCTGGTGTAGAAATTAAAAAAGCAATTATAAATGTTTCTACCACATATACCAAAAGTATAATCAGTTTTGGAATAGTAAATATACCAGGTAATGAAATAAGAATAAAAGAAATAAACAGAGCTATTCAAATGGCTTTGCATAATGCTAATATCCCAAAAGATTATCAAATTCTTCAGGCAATTCCTATTAATTTTAAAGTTGATGAAATGAATGATATTGAAGACCCTCTTGGAATGAGCGGGAGTAGATTAGAAGTTAGTGTTCATATTATTGCTATTCAAAAAAGTGGACTTGATAATATCAAAAAAACAATTAAACAAGCAGGGCTTGAGATAGAAAATCTTGTATCTTCCGTATATGCTAGTGGATTATCAATTTTAAAAGAAGATGAAAAAGAATTAGGAGTGGCTGTAATTGATATAGGAGCTACTACTTCAGATCTTGGAATATTTATAAATAAAGCTCTTAGACATACTGATACTTTAGGGGTTGGAAGTCATCATATTACTAATGATTTGTCTATTGCTCTTCATACTCCATTAGCAGATGCGGAATATATAAAATTAAATTTTGAAGAACTTTTGAAGAATGGAGAAGATTTAATTGAAATTTCTGTTATAGGTAATGAAAATGAAAAACAAAAAGCTTCAATTGAAGCTATTACTCAAATAATATCTGCTAGAATTGAAGAAACATTTTTATTATTAAGAAAAGAGATTGAAGAATCAGGTTTAAAAAGTAAGATTGGAGCTGGGATAGTATTGACAGGAGGATTTACTAATTTTTATAATGCTAAAGAGATAGCAAGTGAATTTTTTGAAGGAATGCCTGTTAGAATAGGATATCCAAAAGAAATAAATGGACTTTTTGAAAATTTAAAAAAACCAGAATTTAGTTGTGTTTTGGGTCTTATCTTATATGGAATAAGAGAGGGAATAAATTATGAAATAGATTCAAATAATAGATTTATTACTAAAACATTACAAGAAAGTATAAATGATGCTCCACCGATAGTAGAAGAAGAAAATAATAATCTTAAAAAAGAAGAAAAAGAAGAATTAACTTCAATAATTTCAAATCAAACAAAAGAAGCTGGGTTTATTCAAAAAATAAAAACTTGGCTTGGTAATTTATTTTAGAAGGGAGGAAAAATGGAAGAGTTATATATGATAAATGAAACAATGGATGGACCAAAAATAAAAGTTATAGGTGTTGGCGGCGGTGGTAATAATATGATTAATTATATGGCAAGTAAAGGCGTAAAAGATGTAGAATTAATAGCTGCCAATACTGATACACAAGCTCTTAAAACAAGTAAAGCTCATAAAAAAATTCAACTTGGTAAAACACTTACAAAAGGTCTTGGGGCTGGTATGAGACCCGAAGTTGGTGCTAAGGCGGCTGAAGAAAGTTTTGAAGAAGTAAAAGAAGCTCTTAAAGGTGCTGATTTAGTATTTATTTCAGCTGGAATGGGAGGAGGAACAGGAACAGGTGCTGCTCCTATTATTGCTAAAGCTGCTAAAGAAATTGGAGCTTTAACTATTGGTGTTGTTACAAAACCTTTTATGTTTGAAGGGCCAAAAAGAAGAAAATTAGCAGAAGCTGGAACAAATGAACTTAAGAAAGAAGCAAATTCAATAGTTGTTATTCCAAATGATAAAATATTAACAATTATTGATAGAAAAGTTGGTAGAAAAGAAGCGTTTTCACTTGTTGATGATGTTTTGTATAAAGCAGTTACAGGTATTTCTAATATGGTTGTAAGTTATGGTGAAAATGACATTAATGTTGACTTTAACGATCTTAAAACAGTAATGTCTCATCAAGGTCTTGCGTTAATGGGTGTTGGTGAAATGAAAGGCGAAAATGCAGCGTTTGAAGCTATTAAAATGGCAATAGAATCACCTCTTCTTGATAATATTTCTATTGATGGTGCAATGGGAGTTTTAGTTCATTATACAATGCATGAAGATTATCCGCTTGTAGAAATTCAAGAAAGTATGGCAGTTGTTGAAGAAAAAGCTGATGAAGATGCAGATATTATTTTTGGTACTACTACAGATAATTCTTTAGCTCCAGATGAAATAAAAGTAACTATTGTAGCTACTGGATTTGAAAAGGAAAAACCGGTAAATAAAACTGAAAATAAAGAATTAAAAGTAAATCAAATAAATGAAATGTTAAAACAAAAAAAACAAGTAGTAGGTGGAAATGTGGAAATAGATGCAGATTTACTTGATATTCCTACATGGCTTAGAAAAGCAAAAGATTAATTCTTAGCTTTTCTTACCAATTTAAAATTAAAAAGACAGTAGATAATACATAATCCATCATAAATATTGCAATAGAAGATATTACTACTGCTCTTGTAGTACTTTGCCCTACTCCTTTTGCTCCGCCTGTTGTATAATATCCTATATAAGTTCCAATGGCACTTATTATATATCCAAAAAATATTCCTTTAATTATACTTTGATTTATATCTTTAAAATTTCCATATTGTCTAATTGTATCTAAATATTTATATTCATTTACTCCAAGAGAAATTGTAGAGATTAAATAAGCACTAAAATTTGCTACTGCATCAAAAAATAAAATTAAAAGAGGCATCGCTATTATAGTAGCTAAAATTCTAGGAACTATTAAGTAATGTTTAGAATCTACAGCCATAACTTCAAGTGCATCAATTTGTTCTGTAACTCTCATACTACCAAGTTCTGCAGCATATGCACTTATACCTCTACTTACTACCATTAAAGCTGCAAAAACCGGTCCTAGTTCTTTTACAATAGAAAGAAAAATTGTATATCCCATAAAATCTTCTACTCCAAATTTGTGGAATCCTTGATATAATTGAACGGCTTCTACAAGTCCAGTAAAGAAAGAGGTTAAAAAAATTACTCCTAAACTCTCATATCCCATAAATTTAAGTTGATCAATTAAATTTTTAACTCTAAAAGGAGGTTTAAAAAACAGTATAAATACTTTCAATTGAAACAAGGTAAAATCGCCTAATGAATATATTAAATCTATTGTTTTTTTACCGATTATATATAAGAGCTTTTGAAACAATTTAAGCCTTTTTTGATAAAATTATATCAAAACTATAAAGGAATAGATATGGCAAAAGAAAAAGAAACTCAGCAAGAAGAACAAGAAGAAAAAAAAAGTGGAGGAAGTAAGTTATTATTAATAATTATTATCGTGTTATTATTATTGCTTTTAGTAATAGGAGGTTTAGTAGCATATTTTCTTTTAACGGGAAATAATTCTAAACAACAACAGCCAACTCAACAAGTTCAAAAACAACATAAAGTGGCTTCAATGGCACAAGTAGGTCCAATATATCCTTTAGATCCATTTATTGTTAATTTAGTGAGTCCAAATGCTGATAGGTATTTAAAATGTAAAATTGACTTAGAGCTTAGCAATCAAGCTGTTCAAAAAGAAATAGATAAAAAATTGCCAGCTATTAGAGATTTAATTATACAAATACTTTCATCAAAAACAGTAGAAGAAATTCAGACTGTAAGAGGTAAAGAAAAATTAAAAGAAGAGATAAAAAGAAAAATTAATCAAATGCTAACAACCGGTGAAGTTAGAAATGTTTATTTTACAGAGTTTGTAATCCAATGATAAAAATTGGTATAGATATTATAACAATAAGTAGAATTGAAAATTTAATAGAAAAATTTGGTATAGAAAAATTAAAATTTTTAAATAAAGATGAAAATTATACTTCTCCAGCTACAATAGCTGGAGTTTATGCTTCTAAAGAAGCTTTTTCTAAAGCACTAGGTACAGGAATAGGTAAAGAATTTTCTTTTAAAGATATTTCAATATTAAAATCTTCTAAAAATAAACCTTATATCAAAATTCACTCCCCTATTTTAAAAAATAAAATTATTGAATGTGATGTTAGTATTACGCATGATGGAGGATTTGCTATTTCAGCAGTTATTTTAAAAATAAAAAAAATTTGATATAATTTCATCCCAAGACCCCGTAGCTCAGCTGGATAGAGCGTCACCCTGCGGAGGTGAAGGTCGCGCGTTCGAATCGCGCCGGGGTTGCCATTAAACTTCTTTAAATC
>JALVUH010000057.1 GCA_027035735.1 Nautiliaceae bacterium | reverse complement strand
GTATTTTTGTAAATATTTTTGGTGGAATTGTTAGATGTGATAGGGTAGCTAATGGTATTTTAGAAGCTACAAAAAAAGTAGAAGTAAATGTTCCTGTAATTGTTAGACTTGATGGTACTAACGCTGAAGAAGCGGCAGAAATACTTAAAAATGCAAATATTAAAAATATTATTCCTGCAACTGATTTAAAAGATGGAGCTAAAAAAGCTGTAGCTGCTGCGAAAGGAGAGTTATAATGAGTATTTTAGTTAATAAAGATACAAAAGTAATAGTACAAGGATTTACAGGGAAAGAAGGAACTTTCCATGCACAACAATGTATGGATTATGGAACTCAAATAGTAGGAGGTGTTACTCCAAATAAAGGTGGAATGACACATCTTGGAAAACCTGTGTTTAATACGGTAGAAGAAGCAGTAAAAGCTACAGGTGCTACTGTTAGTATGATTTTTGTTCCGCCTGCATTTGTTGCTGATGCTGTTATGGAAGCAGCAGATGCTGGGATTGAACTTGCTGTAATTATTACAGAAGGTGCACCTGTTAGAGATATGATGTATGCTAAACATTATGCTGTTAAAAAAGGTATGAAAACAATAGGACCAAACTGTCCTGGAATTATTACAGCAGAAGAGTGTAAAATTGGAATTATGCCAGGAAATATTTTCAAAAAAGGAAATGTAGGTCTTATTTCAAAATCAGGAACACTTACTTATGAAGCAAGTAATCAAGTTGTAAAAGAAGGACTTGGAATTACAACTGCTGTAGGTATTGGAGGAGACCCAATTATTGGGCTTAGTTATAAAGAATTGCTTCCTATGTTTGAAGAAGACCCTGAAACTGAAGCAATTGTTATGATTGGTGAAATTGGTGGAGATCTTGAAATTCAAGCAGCAAAACTTATTAAAGAAAAAATCACAAAACCAGTAATTGCTTTCATTGCAGGTCAAACTGCTCCTAAAGGTAAAAGAATGGGGCATGCTGGTGCAATTGTAAGTGGCTCTAAAGGAACTGCTCAAGAAAAAATGCAAGCTCTAAGAGAAGCTGGAGTGTATGTAGTTGAATCTCCTGCTGATATTGGAGCAACAGTAGCTAAAGCTCTTAAAGAAAAGAAATAATTTTTCCAAAAAATCCATTTGATTTTTTGGTTTTTCTTTTTTTCTAATTTAAGAAAAGTGACAGATAATTTATTTATATTAAAAAATAAAAAATATTACTAATTGTAACAATTTATTTAAAAAACTGATATTTGAAATAACTTTATCTGTTTATTTAGGTATCATATATATGTAAAGAAAAGTAAAAGGAGAATAAATGGGTTTAAATGTTGATTTTAAATTAAAAGCACCAGAAAATACACCAGTATGGGTTGATGAAGCAAAATGTAAAAGTTGTGAATTATGTGTTGATTTTTGCCCAACCGGTGTGCTTGAAATGGTTCCAGATCCACATAATATTTTAGGACAAATGGTAAAAGTTTCTCATCCAGAATATTGTATAGGATGTAAGGAGTGCGAACTTGAATGTCCAGATTTTTGTATATTTGTAGCAGAAAGAGATGAATATAAATTTAAAAAACTTAATGAAGTTAAAAAGCTTAAAGGAGAAAAATAATGCCAAGAGAAGTAGTATCTACAGGAAATCAACTTGCAGCAAAAGCAGCAATTGATGCAGGTTGTAAATTTTTTGGAGGATATCCAATTACACCTTCAAGTGAAATAGCTCATGAAATGAGTAGATTACTTCCAAAAGTAGGTGGAGTATTTATTCAAATGGAAGATGAAATTGGTGGTATTTCAGTAGCACTTGGTGCTAGTATGAGTGGTGTAAAATCAATGACAAATACATCAGGTCCTGGTATTTCACTTAAAGCTGAGCAAATTGGTTTAGCTTTTATGGCAGAAATTCCACTTGTAATTACAAATGTAATGAGAGGAGGACCAAGTACAGGACTTCCAACAAGACCAGCTCAACAAGACATTCTTCAAGCTCAAGCTCCAACTCATGGTGATTATCAATCAATTACATTATGTCCAGGTAGCCTTGATGAATGTTATACAGAAACAGTTAGAGCATTTAATTTGGCTGAGAGATTTATGACACCTGTATTTGTGTTACTAGATGAAACACTTGGACATATGGTAGGAAAAGCCGTACTTCCTGATATTGAAGAAGTTGAAGCAAATATTGTAAATAGAAGAGTTTATGAAGGTGATCCTACTACATATGAACCTTATAATGTTCCAGCAGATGAACCAGCAATTCTAAATCCATTTTTTAAAGGATATAGATATCATATTACTGGGCTTCATCATGGACCTACAGGATTCCCAACAGAAGATGCAAAACTTTCACAAGAATTAATTGATAGATTGTTTAATAAAATTTTAGCTCACAAAGATGAAATTGAAAGTTATGAAGAATTTATGTTAGATGATGCAGATATTATGATTATTGCTTATGGAAGTGTAAGCTTAGCAGCAAAAGAAGCTATTAAACAACTAAGAGAAGAAGGAATTAAAGTAGGATTATTTAGACCAATTACTTTATGGCCATCTCCAGAAGAAAAAATAGATGAATTATGTAAGAAATTTGACAAAATTTTAGTAGCAGAAATGAACAAAGGTCAATACTTTAAAGAAATTCAAAGAGCAAGTGGTAAAAAAGCAAATGAATTTGAAACTTTATTCAAAGCAAACGGAAGACCAATAAGTCCTGCTGAATTTAAAGCAAAAATAAAAGAAATGGTGTAAGGAGTAAAAATGGCATTTAATTATGATTATTATTTAAGAACAGAAAAAATGCCAACACTTTGGTGTTGGGGATGTGGTGATGGTATTATTATGAAAGCTGTAATTAGAGCGATGGCAAAACTTGGATGGGATAAAAATGATGTTTGTATAGTTTCTGGTATTGGATGTAGTGGAAGATTTTCAAGTTATATTGATGCAAATACTGTTCATACAACTCATGGTAGAACTGTTGCGTATGCTACAGGAATTAAACTTGCAAATCCAGACAAACATGTAATTGTTGTAGCAGGTGATGGTGATGGGCTTGCTATTGGTGGTAATCATACAATTCATGGATGTAGAAGAAATATTGATTTAAATTTTATTTTAATTAATAACTTTATTTATGGTCTTACAAATTCACAAGTTAGTCCAACTACTCCAAAAGGTGCTTGGTCTGTTACTACTCAATATGGAAATATTGATCCAACTTTTGATGCTTGCGAACTAGCAAAAGGTGCTGGTGCTACATTTATTGGAAGAGAAAGTGTAGCTGAAGCTCAAAAACTTGAGAGACTTTTTGTTAAAGGTTTTCAACATAAAGGATTTAGTTTCTTTGATATTCATTCAAACTGTCATGTTAACTTTGGTAGAAAGAATAAAATGGCTCAAGCAAAACAAAATATGGATTGGATTGAAAGTAATTTAATTCCAAAAGCAAAATGGGATAAATTAAGTGAAGAAGAAAAATATGAACTTAAACAAAAAGGTGTAAAACCAAGAGGTATTTTATATCAAAAAGAAGAACCAGAATATTGTGAAGAATACTATAAACTAATTGAGAGAGTAAGGGGTAAATAATGAGAAAACAATTAAGATTTACAGGAGTAGGGGGACAAGGTGTCCTTCTTGCTGGTGAAATTTTAGCAAGAGCTTATGTAAATGCTGGGAAATATGGAGTTCAAGTTGGTACTTATACTTCGCAAGTTAGAGGAGGACCAACTAAAGTTGATATCATTTTAGATGATGAGCCAATTCTTTATCCTTATGCAGTAGATGGTGAGATTGATTTTATGTTAAGTGTTGCTGATAAATCTTATCAACTTTTTAAAGATGGAGTAAAAGAAGGTGGTATTATTGTATATGAGCCAAATTTAGTTTATCCAAGTGATGATGATAAAGCAAGATGGAAAATGTTTCCAATAGAAGTTATTACCATTGCAAAAGAAAAAGTAGGTAATGTGATTACTCAATCAGTTGTAGCGCTTGCAATTGCTACTAGAATGAATAACTTAGATAAAGAACTTGTTTATGAGACAATGATTAAGACAGTTCCTCAAAAAGCAGTTGAAGTTAATAAAAAAGCGTTTGAACTTGGTTATCAAGAAGCAGAAGAAGTATTAGCAAAATACTCTTCTTGATTTCCTTTTTCTTTTTATGTTTATTAAAATACTCAGATACTAAAATAATCAAAAAATAAAAAGAAGAAAAAAATTATTTGTTATTTATAGCGTTTAGAGCTCTTTGTAATAATTCTCCATGATAAACTTCTTGACGAGAAATAAATAATAAGAAATCTTTTAAGTATTTATTACCTATTTTTTCAGCTAAGATTAAACATTGTTTTTCAGCATCCATTTCTTCTTCAATATTTTCTTTTAAAAATTCAACTACGCCTATATTTTCATATTTATCATGAGGAATAACTCTTGGAAGTGTTAATACTCCCATTTCACTTGCAAGAGATGCAAATCTTTTTAGATGATATATTGAATCATAAGCTAAATCTGTAAATGCTGAATTTGCTATTGCTATATTACTATGAACTTTTAGATAACTATAAATTGTTATAAGTTCATATTCTTTAAAAGTTTCTTCCATTAAGAAAAACACTAATGCACTTTTTGATTCTTCATCAAGTTCAATTTCTTTTAATGTTTTATTTTCATTAAATGAAGTAATTTCTCCTTCTACATCTAGGATGTTTAATTCTTCTAAGAAAAATTCATCATCACTTCTAAATCTATTAATTGTAGGATTGTTAATTCCTTCATAAATTGCAATGTTTTGATTTAAATCTTCTTTTAGAACTTCAATTAATTCATCTTCTGTTTCTACTTTTATTTTGGCAATTTCTTTTTCATCAAAATCCATATTAAATTTAACGTTATTATTTACAGCATCTTGCATAATCCAAACCATATGTCTATATTTAAATAGGGCAATATCATTTAGTTTATGTCTTACATCTGCTTCTTTTACCATAACACTTGCATAAATAAATTTAATAAAACTTTCATGCTCTTTTTTAATAATTTGTGGATAATTCATTTTAACTCCTTTTTATTTTAAGTATATCAAAAAGGAGTTAAAAAAAATTGATTTAAATCAATTTTTATGTAATAAGATATATTTTATCGCATTTTCGTAACTTTTTATTTTAGCTACGCCTTTATATGCTATATCAAAAGCAGTGCCATGGTCTACGGAAGTTCTAAGAATTGGAAGATTTAATGAAACATTTATACTCTCTTCAAAATATAGGGCTTTTAGTGGAGCTAATCCTTGGTCATGATACATTGCTATAAATCTTCCTTTTTTTGAGTTAAAAGCAGTATCAGGAACAAGTGGACCATAAAATATGTTTTTTTCTAAAATTTCGTTAGTTTCCATTATTGCCGGAATTATTTCTTTAATTTCTTCATCTCCCAAAACTCCACCATCTCCAGCATGAGGATTTAATCCTAAAACTCCAATACTTTCAAATTTTGTACTTTTGTAAAAATCTATGAAAAACTGAGTTAAATCATCTTTTTTTATTTTTTTAGGAACTTCACGAAGAGGGATATGCTCTGTAAAAAGTGCTACATAAAGTTTTTCACATCCAAGCATCATTATTGCATTTTTTTTGAAAATATCTCTTAAAACTTCTGTGTGACCTTTGTATTTAATTCCAGCTTTGCTCCAAGCTTCTTTGTTGATAGGAAGAGTAGTTATGGCGTCTACTTTTTTTTCTTTTGCTAAGTCAATTGCTTTTAGAAAAGATTTAAAAGAATATTCTCCCGATTTTGCATCAATTTTGCCTGGACTTATTTCAAATTCTCCTTCAACCTCTACTATTTCAAAATCATTTGGAATAGAATAATTTAATAACTTTGTTCCTTTTTCAAGCATTTTTCTATTTATACAATAAATTGGTTTTACATATTTTTTAATTTTTTCATGAGCTTTTAGAGCAATTTCAAGTCCGATTCCGTTTAAATCTCCAATGCTAATTGCTACTTTTTTCATATTCTCTTGCCTTTTGTAAATCTTCTTTAGTATCTATTCCAAAACTTTTCGTATTTACTTTTATCATTTTTATTTTGTATCCATTTTCAATTACTCTTAGTTGTTCTAATTTTTCAATATGTTCTAAATTACCTTTTAAATTTACAAATTTATCAAGACTTTTTTTATCAAATCCATAAATTCCTATATGACCTTTATAGCTGTGAGGTAGATTGTCTCTATTGTATGGGATTTTACTTCTTGAAAAATATATTGCATCTGAGTTTTTATCTATTACTACTTTTACTAAGTTTGGGTCTTCTGCTTCAAGTTCGCTTATCTCTTTATAGCAACTTACCATTTTAAAATCTCTATTTAATTTTATTAATTCATTTTTTACAGCTTTAAGAATTTTTGGTTCTAAAAAAGGTTCATCTCCTTGCATATTAATAACTATTTCATCATCTTTTAGACCAATGATATCTGCTGCTTCTTTTATTCTATCGCTTCCGCTTTGGTGGTTTTTATCTGTCATAACAGCATTAAATCCATATTTTTTACAAACTTCTATAACTTCTTTAGAATCAGTAGCAATTAAAACATCATCAACTTTTTTTGCTATTTGAGCACATTTTATAATCATTGGAGTTCCGTTAATATCTGCTAATACTTTTTTTGGAAGTCTACTAGAAGAGAGTCTTGCTGGAATAATAATCATTTCATTCCTTTTTGATAAAATTATATCATTAAATTTAAGGAGAGGTATGAAACTTAAACAGCCAAAAAATGGATATTGTTATAATTCTGATACAATGTTTTTATATGATTTTATTACTAAATTTAATATAAAAGGAAATGTTTTAGATGTTGGAGGAGGATGTGGGGTTTTAGGTCTTTTAGTAAAAAGAGATTTTCCAAAGATAAATTTAACTTTAATTGAAAAACAATCTATAATGAAAGAGTTTATTGAGGAGAATTTAAAACTTAATAGTTTAGAAGCTGAGGTTATTTTAGGAGATTTTTTAGAGTTTGAATTTAATAAAAAGTTTGATTTTATAATTTCAAATCCTCCTTTTTATCAAGGGACATTAAAGAGTGAAAATGAAATAAAAAAAATTGCGAGATATGAAGAATTTTTACCAATAAAAGAATTTTTTGAAAAAGTAAATAGTTTATTAAAAGAGAGAGGAGAATTTATATTTTGCTATGATGCTAAAAGAATTGATGATATAATTTTAAAATTACCTAAACCTTTAAAAGTTATTGATATGAGATTTTTTTATCCTAGAATTAATAAAAATGCAACATTGGTATTAATAAGAGCTAAAAGACATGCTAAGTCTTTAGTTACTATTCATCCTCCTTTAATTGGATTTGAAGGAGATGAATATTCAAAAGAAGCTAGTAAAATTTATAAAAAAGCAAATACGGAGAGTATAAAAGTATGAAAATAATTGAAAAAGAAGGATTTCCTTATAAATTTAATCAAGATGCATGTAAAGATTGTGAGGGTAATTGTTGCATTGGAGAGAGTGGATATATATGGGTAAAACCGAAAGAAATAGAAGATATTGCAAAATTTTTAAATATGGATATAGAAAAATTTAAAGAGTTATTTTTGATAAAAGTTGGGTATAAATATTCAATAAAAGAAAAACCTTACAAAAATGGATTTGCGTGTATATTTTTTAATAATGGATGCAGTATTTATCCTGTAAGACCAAATCAATGTAAAACATTTCCGTTTTGGGATTATTTTAAAGATAATGTTGATGAATTAATTAAAGAATGTCCTGGAATAATCTTGGAAAGAGAAAAATGAAAAAAATATATCTTTTATTTATTTTATTATTAATAACTGGTTGTAGCATTAAACATCCTCAAATTGGAAAAAAATCATTTCCTAAAGAAGATGAATATATTATAAAAGCTTTAGTAGACGAAGATAGTGGAGATTATGCAGATGCAGCTAAAGTATATCTATTTTTGTATAAAAAAACGGATAAAATAGTTTATTTTAGAAGATATTTAGATGATTTGTTTGAACTCAAGAAATACAATCAGGTAATAAAAGAAGCCAATAATTTTTTAAAACAACATTGGGATGATGAAGTATTTAAAATAAAAATTTTTGCTCTTTTGGAAGAAAATAAATTAAATGAAGCTAAAAATGCACTTTTAAAAAATTTTAATAAAAAAAATACTTTTTTTTATTCTATGATGAGTTATATTTTGACTAAACAGGGTAAATATTTGGAAGCTTTGGAATATGCTAAGAGCAATTATGCATTAAATCCTACTAAACAAAATTTATTGAATTTAGTAGATATTTTAATAAAAAATAAAAAATATACCGAAGCTATAGCTTATCTTAATACATATTTAAAAGAATATAGATGTGATTATGAAGTATGTTTGAAATTAGCTCATATTTATAAAGAATTGTATGATTATAATCGTCTTGCAAATATTTATGTTAAATTGGGTAGATTCAATAAAAAATTTTATTTATTGGCATTGAATTATTATATGAATATAGGAGAGTATCAAAAAGCAATTAATTTAATAAAAAAATATAATTTAGATGAAGAATATTTAATGTATGTATATGAACAAATAGGAAAATATAAAAAGGCTGCTTTAGTAGCTATGAATTTGTATTTGAAAACTAAAAATATTAAATATTTCCTTAAATATACAATTTATATTTATAAAGCTGATAAAAGTAAAAAAACTATAAATGAAGTTATAAAAAATTTAAAATTTATTTCAAAAAAGATAAATTCTCCTTTTGTTTATAATTTTTTAGGTTATTTATTAATTGACAAAAATATTAATCCAAAAGAAGGAATAAAATATGTTCAAAAAGCCCTAAAATTAGAACCTGATAATATTGAATATATTGATTCTTTGGCGTGGGGATATTATAAATTAAAACAATGCAAAATTGCATGGAAAATAATAAAAAATATACATACAGATGATGAAACCATTTTATATCATAAAAAATTAATAAAAAGGTGTTTGAATGATACTTCAAAAAATAATAAATCAAACAAAAAAAAATTTAGAAAAAAGAAAAAATAAAGAAGATTTTAAAAAATTTTTAAATGTTAAAAGAAATTTTAGAGATGTAAAAAAAGCTTTGAAATCTACAAATGATAACCCTTATAGGATAATTGCGGAAATCAAAAAAGCAAGTCCTAGTAAAGGTATAATAAGGAAAGATTTTAATCCATTAGAGATTGCAAAAGTTTATAATGAAGTAGCGGATGCAATGAGTATTTTGACAGAACCTCACTTTTTTCAAGGTTCAATTGAATATTTAAAAGAGATAAGTAAATTTAGTAAAGTTCCTCTTTTAAGAAAAGATTTTATTGTAGATGAGTTTCAAATTGCTGAGGCTTATGCATCAGGGGCAGATTTTATTCTATTAATTGCAAAAGCACTTGAGTTGAATCAATTACAAAATTTATATAATTTTGCTAAAAATTTAGGATTAGAAGTTTTGTTTGAAATTCATGATGAAGAAGATTTGCAAAAAGCTTTGGAAGTAGG
>JALVUH010000056.1 GCA_027035735.1 Nautiliaceae bacterium | reverse complement strand
CTCCTGCATATTGTTGAGCTTCAGGATTGTTTTCAATAACAAGTTCTCCATCTTTATATAAATATTTTTTATCAGCAATTATTTGAGAAACATTAGAATTTAATACATTTCCACTCTTTTGAAAAAACAATTCATTAAAATTAGCTACATCTTCACTTCTAAAGGCTTCAAGATTATTACCATTAGATTCTTTTGCACTAATAGATAAAGAAAATTTTGATTTTTCTTTATCGTTTATAGAATTATCACTCATTACAATCTCACCATTTTCCAGCCTTGCATCTACTCCAAAATTATTTTTAATTGTATCTAGTAAATCTTGCATAGTAGTAGTAGAAGTTATACTTAAATCAACATTTACACTATTTCCATTTACATCAGTTCCTGTTAAATTTAAATGATCAATTGGAACAATATTTCCATCGCTTGGATCAAGTGCATCTACTCCTATAACATCTTGTATTTTATCTTCAGGAAGAGCATTTCTTGAATTATCAATAAGTTTGAAATTTGAAAAAAATTTAAAAGTTTTATTATCTAAAAAACCTCCATGAGCACTAATTGTCGTAAGATTTCTAATAGAATCAAAATTACTTTTTTGGAAAGTCGCTATATCATAATTCCCACTTATTAAATCTTTAATAGATGTTGGAGCTGCTTCATCTAAAGAAGTTTTACCTCCAGCAACGATATAAAAATCAGTCATCATTTTACCTGTTTTTAAATCTTTTATTTGAATTTCTCCATTATCATTCAAATAAACATCTACATTTTTTGAAGTAGAAGTATTTCCAAAAATTTCTCCAATTTTATCAAGAAGTGTTTTAATACTATCATCATTGCTTAAAGAAAAAGAAGTATCAATAACACTTCCATCACTTCTTTTACCTTTTATAAAAAAATAATCAGTTCCTGAAGTATAACTTCCATCACTATTTCTAAAATCCCTAATCCCTGTAAGAGCTCTTAAAGGTAAAGAATCTATATTTTCTTTGTTAATAGTTTCATATTTTGGAGTTGCATTTTCTGTATTAGCTATAGAATCTTGAGGATTGTCTTTGTCTATGTATAATTTCCCATTGCTAGCTCTTACTACAAAATTTGGAAATTCTTTTAATTTATTATATTGAACTACATTTAAACTTATATGCTTTTTATAATCATCATCTCTTCCAAGAAATAAACTTTTTCCATCAATATTATATTCTCTCTCAACTCCATTTCCCAAAAAAGCTTTTACTTTTTGATCATTACCTTGATATTTAAAATCTTCACTAATTGGTTCTTTATTAAAAGCACTTCCACTAAAAATATATTTTCCATCTAAAGATGTATTTGCCAAATCTCTCAAATGATTAAGTTCTCCTTCAAGCTCTTTTGCAATCGCCATACGACTTGTAGTATTATTAGTAGCATTAGCAGCTTGAAGAAGTTTTGTTTTAAAACTTGTTAGTGTATTAGAAATTTCATTTAAAACTGTATCAGTTTCATTTGCAAATGTTTGTGCAAATTCAGCACTTTTTTTAATTTCATCAAAAGAGTTAATCTCTTCTTGAAATTGCAAATCTTTTGTAAAAATTACTGGATTATCATACATATAATTTATTTTTTTACCGGTAGCTAATTCTTCTTGCACTTTTGTTAATGCATTCAAATCACTTTGTTGAGAATTTATAAAATTATTATAAAATGTAAATTGTGTAACTCTCATTCATTAGCCTTTAGAGCTTTTTATTTTTAAGCAAAAAGCATTCCTATTTTTTCAATATTTTTCTTAATTTTTGATTAAGTTTTTCTATTTTTTCAATTAAACTATTTAATTCATCCACTGATTTAATATCTACATTATAAAGTTCTGTAAATGTATTTTTAAAATCTTGCAATAATTCATACATTTTATCTGTTATATCTACTAATTTCTTACTTTCATTAATGATTGTTGTTGAATTTTGTTTTAAAGAATTAATAGTAACTTCTACCTCTTTAGTAGCTTCTTGAGTTCTCTCAGCAAGCTTTCTAACTTCATCAGCAACTACCGCAAAACCTCTACCATGCTCTCCAGCTCTTGCAGCTTCAATTGCCGCATTAAGAGCAAGCAAATTAGTTTGTTCAGAAATATCTTTAATCAATTGAATAACATTATTAATTTCATCAATTGAAACTTTCAAACCATCAAAATTATTAGCAGTATTTTTTGTAAAATTAACAATTTCATCAATTTCATCATTTAAGTATGAAAAAGTATCTTTTAAATCACTTATTAAAGACTTAATTAATTCTCTCATCTCTTTTAATCTCTCAGCTTCATCCAAAGAATTTTCACTTAAATCCACAGCTTTTTCTAATAATTCATTATTAGCATTTTCTTTTTTTGTAGATAAATCTTTTATTTTTGATTTTAACTCATTATTTTCTTTTTTTAATAAATTATTTTCATTCTCACAAATTCTTAACCTATCAAGCAACTCCTCTTTTTCTCTTTTTAAATTTTCAATTTCTTCTTCTTTTGATGCTAATTCTTGTTTATATTTATCACAAAACATATTAAGCCTTTTTATTTTTATATCGGCTAAAAAATTTATTTTTTAATATCTAAAGCCTTTGATTTAATCTTAATCTCCGTATTTAAGACTTCAAAAACATCATCTTTTTTTATTTCATTTAAAGAAACTTTTTTGCCATCTTTTATAATTTGAGCAAACCCATCTTTTTCTCTTTTTTTAGGATTAAGAGCTAAAAATGCATTCTTTAAAGCCTTTATTTCACTCTCTTTTTTATTAACAACTCCCAAATAACTTCTATCAAATAAATCTTTAAAAGATATACTTTTTTCTTTTAAATAAAAAATATTTTCCATAATATTATTTAATTTATTTTTCAAAATTTCTATCTCTTTTTCTTCTTTTTTTATTCTATTTTGAGGAGACAGAGAATTAAATTCATTTTTCAAAAAATCTAATTGATTTTGCTTGATATTAAAAATAGCTTTTATTTCATTAAAAAATTTATTTTTCAAAATTTTTATCTCTTCTTCTTTCATTAAAAGTTTTTTATCAATTGAATTTGCTTTTAATATCTCAAATAAGTGTAAAAGTTGTTTTTCTTTTTTAGAAATTATATTTTGCATTTTATAATTTATTGTATTTATCATTTCATCAATCATCATTAATATTTCATTGCTATCTGGAAGTGCTATTTCAATCGCATTGCTCGGAGTTGCCGCACGTCTATCTGCTACAAAATCACTTATCAAATAATCAATTTCATGACCAACTGCAGAAATTACAGGTGTTTTTGCTTCAAATATAGCATCCGCTACTACCCTTTCATTAAATGCCCATAAATCTTCTTTGCTCCCTCCTCCTCTTCCTACAATAATTAAATCAAACTTACTTCCATCTTCAAACATAAAATTATCAGCAAGTCTTATTTTTCTTGCAATATCTTCTGCAGCCCCTTCACCTTGAACTAAAGTATTAAATAGATAAAATTTAGTAAGTCTCCATCTTTTATTCGCAATTCTTAACATATCTTGTAATGCAGCTGCAGTTGAAGAAGTCACTAAGGCTATTTTTTTAGGAAATTTTGGAATAGGCTTTTTTCTCTCTTCATCAAAATATCCAAGTTGACTAAGCTCTTTTTTTAATTGTTCATAAGCTAATTGTAATGCTCCTATTCCACTTGGCTCTATACTTTGAGCAATAAGTTTATATTCTCCTCTTGGAACATATAAATTTATAGCTCCATATACCAAAACTTTTTCACCAGGTTTTAATTTGAACTTAAGTTTAGATAAATTACCTCTCCACATAGCACAATTAAGAGAAGATTTTTCATCTTTAATAGTAAAATATAAATGACCTGAAGAGTGATAAACAGCTTTGCTAACTTCACCTTCAACCAACACTATTTGAAAATGACTCTCAAGTATTGATTTAATTTGATTATTTAATTGAGTTACACTAATTGGTTTCATTTTATTACTCTTTTTATTCTAGGAGACATTTTTACTAAAATATCATAAGTTATAGTATCAAAATTTTTTACAAACTCTTTTATATCATCAAAAACTACAACTTCTTTAAATTCACCCAAAACTGCCATATAATCCATTGAAATTTTTCCAACAGCTTTGGTATTTTTTAATATACATCCATTTTTAAAATATGGAATCCCATCTGCATATCCTACATCAACTGTTGTAATTTTTATCTCTTCTTTACTAAAAAATTTTTTATTATATCCTACCCCATCATTCTTAATAACTCTGGTATGAAGAGCTTTTGCAACCAAACTCATAACAGGTTTATATCCTTCAATTCCCCCATAAATAGCAATCCCAGGACGTACATAATCAAAAGTATCTGGCAAAAAACTAAGAGCAGTTGAGTTTGCTATATGAAAATAAGGTTTTTTAATAGAATGTTCTTTGCAAAATTTAATAACTTTTTCTTTAACTTCTTTAAATTTTTCATACTGTATAAATCTATCTGTACCTTCTTCTTCACTACAGCAAAAATGAGAAAAAACTCCTTTTAATTCAAACTCTTTTTTTAAAATAATCTCAAATGCTTTATCAATTTCATCTATTTCTATTCCATTTCTATTCATTCCTGTATTGATTTTTAAATGAATATATGGATGACGATTTTTTTTAAGCTGATTTAAAGAATTTATAGCATAAGAAATATTAAAAGCATTTCTATTAGTTAAAGGATTAAAAACTAAAACCTCTTCAAAAAATCCTTTTACAATATCAGCTTCAGCATTATTTCTGACTGCTACTTTTTTGATACCAAACTCTTTAAGTAGTTTTGAAATTGTAATAATTCCATGCCCATATGCATTATCTTTGATTACAGCAATAATATTTGGATTTATTGAAGAGATTTTATTGAGGTTATAAAAAAGATTTTCTTTATTTATATAAATAGTAGCCACAAGGGATTACCCTTTTAGTGGCTTAATAGCATCAAATGGATTTTCAATAACTCTTTTTCTATCTACTACATAAGGAATAAGTGCAACTTGTCTTGCTCTTTTAATAGCTTTTTGAACCATATCTTGATGTTTCTTACAAGTACCTGTAAGACGTCTAGGCATAATTTTATATCTTTCTGATAAAGAATATTTAATTAATTCAAGATCTTTGTATCCGATATAATCAACTTTCATTTCACAATATTTACATCTTTTTTTTCCATATTTTTTCTTTGGATCTGCTGCCATTATCTATCCTTTAAAATGGTATGTCTTCTTCATCAATATCAATTGATGGAATATTATTTGTTGTTTCTTGAGATTTAGTTTGCATCTGTGGCTTAGGAGCGCTAGGCGCTTGTGTTGTAACATTATAATCACTACTTTGAGATTTACTATCCATAAATTGAACTTTTTCAGCTACAACTGAATGTTTACTTCTTTTTTGACCTGTACTATCAACCCATTGATCAAGAACAAGTCTTCCTTCTACTAAAACTTTTCTACCTTTAGAAAGATACTGGTTTGCAACCTCAGCACTTCTTCCAAAAACAGTTACATCAATAAACATAACTTCTTGTTTATTTTCACCTGTCATTGTGTCTTTATATGTTCTATTAGTAGCAATGCCGAATTTAGCAATAGCAGTACCACTTGGAGTATATTTTAACTCCACATCTCTTGTGAGGTTGCCTACCAGTATAACTTTATTGTACATTTTTTGCCATCTCTTCCCAGCGTTTAATATCTTTTTTAGTTTCGTATTTTACTGTCATAAATCTTAATAAATCTTCGTTATATCTCATTTGTCTTTCAAGTTCAAGTACAGCTTCAGCTGGTGCTTTATAATAAACTATATAATAATGTCCTCTTTCAAATTTTTGAATAGGATAAGCAAGTTCTCTAACACCTATATTATCAATTGCAACTACTTCTCCACCTTTTTCACTAATTACATTTTTGATATTTTCTACAATTTTTTCTTTTTCTTCATCACTAAGTGTTGGCTTTAAAATAAACATAGTTTCATAATGTCTAAGACTCATTAAATCTCCTTTTGGCTTTTTAGCCCCTTTTGCTTGGAGCAAGGAGGCATATTTTTGAAATGAAATTATAATATATTTAAAAAAAAAAATCTACCAAGTTAAAATTTCTTTTAAAATATCATCAAAATCAAGTATTTTAATAGCTGCATCTATATCCTTTGCTGCTTTTGGCATTCCATATACTGCAGCAGAGCTCTCTGATTCTGCAATAGTCATAGCTCCTGCATCTTTAAGTGCCTTAAGACCTCTTGCTCCATCATCTCCTATTCCAGTAAGAAGCACTGCTAAAATTTTCTTAGGTTCTATTACTTCAAGTGCTGAAAAAAACATTTCATCTACACTTGGAACAAAAAAATGTTTTATATTTGGAACTAATTTACAATAAACTACATCTTTTTTTCTAAAATGAAGGTGATATGAACTATTTGCTATTATAAAATATCCTGGAATTACTGGTTGAGTATTACTTGCTTCTACTACTTTTAATTTAGATAATTCATTTAATCTGCTTGCAAATTTAGCACTAAAACCTTTTGGCATATGTTGAGCTACACACACTGGATTTTTATAATCTGCTGGAAGTGCTCTTGCTATTTTTTCAATAAGCCCAGGACCTCCTGTGGAAGAGCCAATAAGAACATATTTATAATCTGTTATTTTTTCTTTTTCAATTCCAAATTTTTTATTAATTATTTCAAGTAATTCTTCTTTAAAATCATTTGAAATAAATTCTTCTTTTTTTATATCTTTACCAATTACAATACAATTACTGCACTTTACATCAAATCCATCAACAATTACCAAATCAAAATCATCAAAATTAAAATTTAAATCTTTATAAGTTTTAATATTAAATTTTTCTAAAAATTTTTTTAAACTTAACCTAAATACTGCAGACTTACTAGCAATTGCTATTTTTTTTGTAGACAATACTATCTCCTAACTTTACTATCTTAAATAAATTATTTGTAACTCTTTCTGCATGTCCTAAAAATAGATATCCATCATCTTTTAGCATTTTGCAAAAAGTTAAAATAACTTGATTTTTATGAACTTCATCAAAATATATAAGCATATTCCTACTAAAAATTACATCAAATTTCCCAAGGCTCATCATAGCTTTTTCATCTAAAACATTTACAACTTTAAAATTAACAGCATTTTTAAGCTCATCAATAGCTTCGTAGTATTCACCTTTTTTAATAAAATATTTTTTAATCATTTCAGATGGAAGTTTTTGAAGACTTCTTTTTGGGAAAATTCCTTTTTTTGCCCTTTTTATCATATCCGAATCAATATCTATTCCTAGTAAGAAAAAGTCTCTTTTTTTAATTAAATTACCCTCTTCTAAAAGCAAAATTGCAATAGAATAAAGCTCTTCTCCACTTGAAACTGGAGCACAAAGAATTGAAATTACTTCATTTATATCTAATTTTTTATCAAGTTCAGGTAAAACATAATTTATAAGAGTATCAAATTGATGTTTTTCCCTAAAAAAATAAGTCTCATTTACAGTAAATTTCCTAATTAATTCATTCCTTAATTTCTCATCTTTTGTTAAAAGCTTTCTATTAAATTCTTCGTAAGAAATATTAAGTGATTTTAAAATACTATCTAACTTTTTCTTATAAACTTTTTCTAATTTTTCACTATTTAGCTCTATTCCCACTTCTTTATTTAAAAATCTCTTAATTCTTTTAAAATCCATATTTAAACTTTTGGCCAATTCACATTAAAAAGTGGAATCATTTCTTTATCAAACAAAACCATTCCTCCTATATAATTATTACTCTCTGCTTCAACAATATTTTCTTCATCCACTTCTATTAAATCATCAATTTTATCAACTAAAAGTCCTTTTGAAGTTTTATCTTTTAAAAGAATAATTTTTGAATCTTCACTTACATTATATTTTTTCATAAAAATATCTTCTAAAGAAATAACATACACTGCACCTCTTCCCGTTGGTAAAATCCCTTTAATATATTTAGATTGAGTAGTAATATTAAGTTTTGCCTCATTGTAATCATAAAGACCCACAATATTTTCCATCCTAATGGCAAGTTTAATTCCAAAAACTTGTACAATCAATACTTCTTTTTTAATTGATATTTTTGATTTTTCCTCTTTTAAAAGATGTACTCCAAATTTTTCTATTTTTGTTTTTAAATACTCTTTATTAAAAACTTTCACTTCCTTATTATCATACAAAAAATATTTATTGAACATTCCATCTGTTCTTACTATTTTATCTTTATCAATAAATAAAACATCTACAATTTCACCAATTGATACTCCTAAAGTTTTATCATCTTCAAGTATTAATACATTTTGATTTTCACATTTTTTATAAACTTTAGAAAAACCGACTATTGGCAAAACTCCATTTAAAATTAAATTCTCACCTGTATACTCTTCAATTTTTCTAATTAAATCAATTTCAATTCCTAAGAGTTCTTCATTACATTTAAAAACCAAAAAACTATCTTGATTTTTATGAGATTTTACAATAGGTTTTATTTTTTTATTATGAAATATAGGAATATTAATATCTTTTAAAAAAGATAAATCAAATTTTTCTATTAACTGATCTCCATCTTTAAAAACTTCTATTAAAAAGTTATCTTTTTTTTCTACTTCATTAATTTTTATTACCTCATCAATTAAAATTGCATACTCTTTTTCTCCATAAATCAAAACAAACGCAGTTTCGCTATCTTCTCCCTTAATATCAAAAACTTCTCTTAAAGAAATCAAAGGATAAACATAATTATTATATCTTACTATACCTTTTACACCTTTTGGCATATTAGGAAAAGCTAAAATATCTTTTTTTTCAATCTCAAAAAGATGTTTAACATCTTTCATTTCAACTGCAAAAAGACTCTCTCCAACTCTAAATTCAAGAGCCATTAATTTCATGCTTCGCTCTTTAACATTTCATTAGATATATTTTTAATTTGAGTAATATAAGCTTTCATATCTTTTGAAATTCCTAAAATCTTATTTGCCGCATTTTTGGATTCTTGAGTGTTTGTTTTTGAAATTTCACTTGCTTCTTTTGTTTGATTCGCTGCAATTGCAATTTGGTCTATTGCACTTTTCATCTCAATAATTGAATTTTTAACTTCATTAATTCTGCCAATTACATCTTTTAAAGATTCAAAATTATTTTTAAATTCATTATTTAATTCTTTTATTTTATTTTTCTCATTTTCTAATGTTAAAACAACATTATTAATTTCCACTAAAATTTTATCATTCTCTTCTGTTAAATCATCCACTGTTTCAATTACTTTATCTAAATTTTCTTCTGCATTATCAGCTAAATTTCTAATATCACGACTTACTTCACTAAATCCAACACCTTTTTCTCCAACTCTTATAGCTTCCACTGCACCATTAATAGATAAGGCTCCAATTTGAACAATTGAAAATTCAATTTTTCTAATAAAATTATTAAGTTTTTTAATATTTGCTTTTATTGTATTAATTTCTTGTTTTTCTAAATTTGAAGCTTCTATATTTTTATCAATAGAATCTA
>JALVUH010000055.1 GCA_027035735.1 Nautiliaceae bacterium | reverse complement strand
TCTATTTATCATTTTGTTAATCCCTTCTTTATCAAATTTGAAAGTATCCACAGCCCATTTAACCGTATTATAAAGAGCATCTCTTGTAGCATCCCAAAATTTAAATCCGTTTCCTTCTTTTGTAGTTGGGTTATAATTTTCAATAGTATCATCAAGCCCCCCAACGGCTCTTACTATTGGCAAAGTTCCATATCTTAGTGAATATATCTGATTAAGCCCACACGGCTCAAATAGACTTGGCATTAAAAACAAATCACTCCCTGCTTCAATTTTGTGAGCTAATTCATTTGAAAAACCTACGTAAACTTTAAAATTTGGATATTTTGCCGATATATCGCTAAAAAATCTCTCAGCCCACTTCTCACCAGTTCCTAAAAAAACATACTGAGCATCAAGATGCAATAAACCTTCAATAGCTGAGGCTATTAGAGAAATTCCTTTTTGCTCGGCAAATCTTCCAACAAATCCGATTAATGGGACATCTTTTTTTTCAAGTCCAAAAATATTTTGCAAATCCTCTTTACAAACTTTTTTGCCGCTTAAATCATCAACATCATAATTTTTTGCTATAAATTTATCTGTTTTTGGATTCCATTCATCATAATCAACTCCATTTAATATTCCAAAAAGTTTATATGAATGAGCTTTTATATGTTCATGCAATCCAAATCCAAACTCAGGAGTTTGTATCTCTTTTGCATATTTAGGTGAAACAGTTGTAATAATATCTGCGTGATAAATAGCCCCTTTTAATAAATTAAGCCCTCCAAGTGCTTCCATTTCAAAAGGATTAAAATGCTCCCAGCCAATTCCTAAATATTTAAAAGCACTTTTATCAAAAAATCCTTGGTGTTGTAGATTATGAATTGTAAATATAGAAGCTGTATTTTTAAAAAACTCATCTCCTCTTAAAACAGTATTTAATAAAATTGGCTGAGTAGCTGTATGCCAGTCATTTGAATGGACAATATCCGGTTTAAAATTTAAAAACTTAGCAAGTTCAAGCGCCGCTTTTGAGAAAAAAATAAATCTTTTATCATTATCCCTGTAAGCATAGCCTCCTTCATCATAAAGCCCGCTTCTTCCAAAAAAAAGCTCATAATCAATAAAATATACTTCAACCCCTTCAAACTGAGTTTTATAAATTCCAGCCCAAAGTGTTTCATTTCCCATATTAATACCGATACTTCCTGGGATATGTTCCAAATTTGCTCTATCTATTTGGTAATATCTTGGAAGCACCACTTTTACATTATGACCAAGTTTTTTAAGAGCCTTAGGAAGTGCTTTTGCTACATCCCCAAGCCCTCCTGTTTTTGCAAAAGGTGCCATTTCTGATGAGCTAAAAAGTATATTAAGTTTCATTTTCTTCCTTTAAAAGTATTTTTGCTCCCTTTAAAGAGGCATCTTCAATTTCACTTAAAACTATTTTAGAAATAGCAAATTTTGGAGCATAATTTTTAATATTTTCTTTTACTAAATCCAATAAATATGGGTTATTTTTAATAACTCCTCCGCCTAAAACCAAAATTTCAGGATTAAAAAGAGTTAAAGAAGTAGCAGCTGCTACTAAAAGAGCCTCTTTATAGTTTTTTTTAATCTCTTCGCAAGTTGTTTTTAAATCACTACTGCAACCTAAAAATTTAGCCCACTTTTTAATACCGCTTCCTGATGCAAAAAGCTCAATGCAGTTATCTTTTCCACATCCACATTTAAAAGGAGCTTTTTTATAAGGAATATGCCCTATCTCTCCTGCTAAATTTTTATACCCTCTTACAATTTTTCCATCTTCAATAATCCCGCTCCCAAGCCCTGTGCCAGAATATAAAGCTACTAAAAACTTGCTTTTAAAATAATTACTCTCAGCTAGTGCCGCACAATTTAAGTCATTTTCTAAAATATAAGGAATTCCTAAATTTTTTGGATTAAATTTTTTAGCATTTGGAGATGAGAGAATCTCTCCATTATTTACCTGCCCGGCAAAAGAGATAGCAATTTTTTTAATATTATATTTTTTGATTAAATCTTTTAAAAACTTTTCTATATCAATATTTTTTATTTTAACTTTTTTAATTCCTCCAATATCATATCTTAAAAAAGTCCCTCCAATATCAACCGCTAAATTCATAACTTTTCCCTTAAAAGCTTTGCCACCTCTTCTGGCACAACAGGATTAATAGCAGAATTACTCATAAGCTCAAATCCGGCAATATTATAAATTCTTGGAGTAACTCTTATAAAAAACCTAAAAATATT
>JALVUH010000054.1 GCA_027035735.1 Nautiliaceae bacterium | reverse complement strand
TATAAAGGTTTAAAATGAATTATGGAATTGATATTTGGGGAGCAAATAACTTTTTTATAGAAAATGGAGTTTTAAAAATAAATTATGGAAACCAGCCTGCACTTATTGATATAGTAAAAGAAATTGAAGAGAGAGGTTTTCAAGGACCAATTCTTTTACGTTTTCCTCATCTTATAAGAAAACAGATAAATTCACTTTATAACTCTTTTAAAAAAGCTATGAAAGAGTTTAATTATAAAGGAGAGTTTAAAGCTGTATTTCCTCTAAAAGTTAATCAATTTCCTACATTTGTAAAACCTCTTATTAAAATAGCCAAAAAATATAACTATGGACTTGAAGCTGGAAGCAAAGCTGAGCTTATCTTGGCAATGACTTATAATGATATAAAAGCTCCAATTACTATTAATGGTTTTAAAGATAAAGATATGATACGCCTTGCATTTATTGCAGGATTTATGGGATATGATGTAACGATTACTATTGAAGGGCTTAATGAATTAAAATCAATCATTGAAGTTAGTCAAGAATATCACTCTATGCCTATAAATATAGGAATTAGAATTCGTCTTCATACAAGTGGAGTTGGTATATGGGCAAAGAGCGGAGGAATTGAATCAAAATTTGGACTTAGTTCTACTGAAATTATTGAAGCAATTGAAATTATGAAAAAAGAAGATATTTTAGATAAACTAAAAATGATTCATTTTCATATAGGAAGTCAAATAAATGATATCTCTCCTCTAAAAAAAGCAATAAGAGAAGCTGGAAATATCTATGCAGACCTTAGAAAAATGGGAGCTAAAAATTTAAGTGCTATAAATATTGGAGGTGGTTTAGCAATAGAATATTCTCAGTGGGAAGATAAAAGAGATAAAAACTACTCTATTGAAGAATTTAGCAATGATGTAATATATCTTCTCAAAGAAATATCAAACAAAAAAAATGTTCCAATGCCAGATATTTTTACTGAGAGCGGAAGATTTATAGCTTCTCCTTCAACTATACTTATAGCTCCTGTAATTGAACTTTTTTCACAAGAATATACGGAAAAATCTCTAAAACTTAAAGACAAAAATCCAGATTTAGTAGAGGAACTTTATGATTTATATAAAACAATAAATGAAAATAACTACATTGAATATTTTCATGACGCACTTGATCATTTTGAATCGCTTTTAACTTTATTTGATTTAGGATTTATTGATTTAATTGATAGAAGCAATAGTGAAATTTTAACTCATTTAATTATTAAAAAAGCAATTAATTTTGCAACATTTAAAGGATTCAAAAATAAAGATTTAAAAGCAATAAATGAAAAATTTCAAGAAAAATACTTAGCTAACTTTTCAATTTTTCAAAGTTTACCTGACTTTTGGGGATTAGGACAAAGATTTCCAATAATGCCTCTTACAAAATTAAATATTACACCTAATAGAAGCGCAACTATCTGGGATATTACTTGTGATAGTGATGGAGAAATACCTTTTAGCAAAGAGTATCCTTTATATCTTCATGATGTAGATTTGAATAAAGAAGATTACTATTTAGGATTTTTTTTAGTAGGTGCTTATCAAGAAATATTAGGGATGAAACATAATCTATTTAGCTATACAAATGAAGCAATTGTAAATTTTGATAGTGAAGGAAATTATGAAATAGAGTTCCTTGAACCTACTCAAAAAATTAGAGAAATTTTAATAGATTTAGATTATGATATAGATGAAATAGAAAGAGAATTAAAAAACAGAATTGAAAATACAAAACTTGATGAAGAAAATAAAAAAGAGATTTTAGGAGAATTATTTTTATTACTTAATGATATGGTCTATTTAAAAGATTAGTCTCTCTCAGGAACTATCTCTTCTCTTTTTATTAAATTATCAACTTTTAATATTGTAATAATCCTTCCATCATCAAGTCTTCCAACTCCTGCAATAATATCATCTTCATTTGAATATGTTTCTGGTGGAGGAAGTATATTTTTTTTAGGAATTCTAATAGCAGAAGTTAATTTATCAATTACAAATGCTACATCTTCACCTTTTATTTTCATCACTATAAATCTAGTATTTTCATCAATTTCTGCACTAGGAGCATGAAATTTTTTCCTCAAATCAATCAAAGGTAAAACATTACCCCTTAAATTAAATACGCCCAAAACATAATCAGGTACAAATGGGACTCTTGTCCACTCAATTGGTTTGATAATCTCTTGAATTGAAAGAATTGGAACTGCAAACTCCTCTTCTCCCACAATAAATCCAACTAATTGTTCAACTTCTTCTATTTTATCTTCTTCAGGTTTATTTAGAGCTTCTTGTTGTTTTTTTATAATATCATTAAGTCCACCCATTGTTTACCTTTATAATTTTAAATTTCTTCTTATAACATTTTGCAAATACTCTTTTGTATAAGGTTTTGTAATATATTCATTCATTCCAACTTCCACACCTCTTACTCTATCAGCTTTTGTAGCTCTACTTGTTACTGCAATAAGAGGTAATTTTCTATATTTGTTGTATTTTCTAATCTCTTGAGCTAAAGTATATCCATCCATTCTTGGCATTTCAATATCAATTAGCATTGCATCTATATCATTTTGTTTTAATAAATTTAATGCTTCAAGTCCATCTTTTGCTTCTATAATATTTACTCCTAATTCTTCAAGTGCTTGTCTCATAATTTTTCTATCCATAGGAGAATCATCCACAATCATAACAGTATAATCACTTGGTTTTTCTTTTTTCTTTTTAACTTCTTTTAATGAATCTGTTACTAGTTTTTTATTATGTGTCTCTTTTGCTAACTTCATAAGGCTAGCTACATCCACAATTAAAGTAACTCTACCATCACCTCTAATAGTTGCTCCAGCAATACCTGGAAGTCCTTTTAAAAATTCTCCTAAAGATTTAATAACTATCTCTTCTTGCCCAATAAATCTATCTACAATAAGTCCTATTTTAGTCGCACCAAGTCCAAGAATTACTACATATAAATATTTCTCTGGCATAAGTACTTTCTCAATATTAAAAATATCCGCCATATTTACAAGAGGCAATACTTCATCTCTAAGCTTTAATACACTTCTTCCCTCAATCGTATAAATATCTTCTTCTACAATTCTTACAGTTTCAATAACATTTGAAAGTGGCACTGCAAATAAATCTTCTTGAGATGCAACTAAAAGTGCTTGAATAATAGCAAGAGTTAATGGAATTTTTAGTTTAAATGTAGTCCCTTTACCAGGAACTGAATCTACTTCAATAATACCATTTAATTTTTCAATATTTGTCTTAACTACATCCATACCTACACCACGACCAGATACACTAGTAACTTTATCTGCAGTAGAAAATCCAGGTTTAAATATAAGCATAAATGCTTCTTTATCACTCATATTTTCCGCTTCTTGAGGAGTAATAATTCCTTTCTCAATTGCTTTTTTCTTTAATTTTTCAGGGTCCATTCCCCTACCATCATCTTTTATCTCAATTACAATCATATTGCCTTCATTATAAGCTCTAAGCCATATAGTTCCCTCTTCTGGTTTACCAAGTTTTCTTCTCTCTTCAGGTGGTTCAATTCCATGATCAATTGCATTTCTAATCATATGAACAAGCGGGTCTCCAATTTCTTCAATAATTGATTTATCAAGCTCTGTATCTTCACCTTCAATTATAAGTCTAACTTTTTTACCAAGCTCACGAGAAAGATCTCTAACAAGTCTAGGGAATTTATTAAATACTTTTCCAATAGGAAGCATTCTTGTCTTCATTACTGCTATTTGAAGATCTGTTGTTACAATAGATATGCTAGATACTACTTGATTTAGTTCTTCTAAAAATTTTTCTCCTTCATATCTCTCTTCTACATCATTATAAATTTTAATAAGTCTATTTTTAGCTAGTACAAGCTCACCTATTAAGTTCATAAGCTGATCAAGTCTTTTTACATCTACCCTAATTGTTTGTTCTTTAGTAGAAATAATTTTCTTTTGTAAATCTTTTTTTTGCTCTTCTTTTGTAACTTCAGTAGAAGTTTTTTTAGATGGTAAAGTTTCACTCTCTTTTTTCTCAATTTCTTTGTTTTCTTCTTTTTTATCTTCTTTATTTTCTTCTTTTTTCTCTCCTGTATCTTCTTTGTTTTCTTCTACTATTTCTACTTCTTCAATTCCCTCTTCTTCAGGAGATGTATTCATATCTTCTACTAATTTTTCTAATACTTGGTCAAGTTCTTCTGGTGATAGAGAACTTAAATCAAGTTCATCTAAATTATCAGGATTTATTTCATCTAAATTAATACCTCCAACAGTTTTTGGAGCTTCTTTTTTTTCTTCTTTTTGAGTTTGAGATTGTTGATTACCATTTACTATTGCATCTAATTTTTTCACAATTGGTTCTATATCAACATCAGGTGAGCTATCATCTCCATGATCTCTTATATATTCCAAAATCGCTTTCATAGCATCAACAGATTCTAAAATAACATCCATAATCTCAGGTGTTATTTTAAGCTCACCTTTTCTTGCTTTATCAAGCACCGCTTCCATATGATGAGTTAAATGAGTCAACTTATCAAAATTTAAAAAGCTTCCACTTCCTTTAATAGTATGAGCAACTCTAAATATTTTATTAAGAAGTTCTAAATCATCAGGATTGTTTTCAAGCTCTACTAAATCCTGGTCCATCTCCTCAATCATTTCAAATGCTTCTACAAGGAAGTCTTCCAATAATTCTTGCAAATCATCCATTGATTAATCCTTTATCATGGGCTTTAACTACTTCAGAAATTTTTTCATAGAATTTTTGTGGATTAAATTTAACCAAATATCCTTCTGCTCCAACTTCTTTTCCTCTTACATCACTAAATGCATCAGAAATTGAAGAGCTAAATATCAAAGGAATATCACTAAATCTTTTATCTTCATGAATTTTAGCTGCCATATGATATCCATCCATTTTTGGCATCTCTATATCACTTAAAATAAGTTTTATTTTATCTTTTATTTTATCTCCATATACAGCATAAAGCTCTTCTAGTTTTTGAAGTCCTTCTTCTCCATTTTTTGCTTCAATTACTTCAAATCCCATCTTTTCTAACGCTTCTTTTTCTATTCTTCTAGCAGTTGGAGAGTCATCTACAAGTAAAACTATTCCACTAAATTTTTCTACTTCTTCTTCATTTATATCAAGATTTGATTCAAAAAATCCCATCTCTTCTACAATGCTTTCTAAATCTAAAATAAGTAATATCTCTCCTCCTTCAATTCTTGTAATTCCAGTAATTTTACTTTTATCAAGTCTTCCTTGTGTCATACTAAAAGAAGCAGGCTCTATATCTGCCCAAGAAATTCTTCTAATTCTTTTAGCATCATGAACAATAAAACCTATTAAGATATTATTAAACTCAGTAATAATGACTCTTTTTTTAATAGGAGCTTCATCTTCACTTGGCACATTTATTCCCATCCATTTAGCCAAATCAACTACAGGAACAACAACTCCCCTTAAATCAAAAATACCCTCAATATAATCTTCACTTCCAGGAAGTTCTGTTAGTTTTGGCATTTTTATGATTTCTCTTACTTTTGCTACATTTATCCCATAAATACCTTCATATATGCTTCCGTCTGGTTCTTTTTTGAAAAGTCTAAAATCTACAAGTTCTAACTCATTTGAACCAACTTTTAAAGTTTTATCACTCATATTTTATTTCCTTTAGATGGTTATCTATAAAAATATAATAACATTTTTCACACTTAAATGCACCTAAATTTACATAAATTTTACTTTTAATATTATACAAAACATTTTGATGATAATGCCCTTCTATAATCATCTTATAATTTATATCGGCAATTTTTTTAAAAATTTTCGTTTTAAAGTCAGAAATTTTAAAACATTTTATTTTTTTTTCTAAAATTTTTTTAAAAAGCCAATTATTGATAAAATTAAAAGTAAAAATATTTAAAAATTTTACAAAAATTTTATTTCTAATTATACTAAGATAAATTTTATAAAAGAAATCTTTTTCATTTAAATCTCCATGAGTCAAAAAAATTGATTTTTTTTCATCTACAAATGCTTCAGCAATACTTACTCCATTAAATATATCATCAATCCAAAAATCATGATTACCTATTGCATAATAGATTTCACTTTTTTTTGCAATTTTATTAATTAAATCAATTGCTTCTTTATTATAATCTTTTAAAAATTTAAAAGGCAAAAGAAGATGGAAAATATCACCAAGTAAAAAAAGTTGAGGAGGAGGGTTTTTATCTAATTTTTTTAAAAAAGCTAAAAATTCTTCATCTCCTTTTTTATAATGAACATCAGCAACTATTATAGCTCCATCTTGCAAATCCACATTTTTAATTTTCATCTTTATGGCACATATGCAATTTTTGGAAGCGCTAAATTCTCAGGCAAATCAAAAAGTAAATTTGCATTTGCTACAGCTTGAGATGAAGCACCTCTAAGCAAATTATCAATTGCAGAGTTTATAAAAAGCATACTGTCATTTTTCATTGCAAAAATATCACAAAAATGAGTCCCTGCTACATCTTTTATTCTAACAGGTGAAGTTTTAATTCTAATAAATTCCTCTTTTTCATAAAACTCTTTTAAAATTTCAATTGGGTCTATATCTTTTTTTAATTTTGCATAAATGCTTATTTGCATTCCTCTTGTAATTGGCAAGAGTTGTGGTACAAAAGTTACGTTAAGTCCAGTTTTTTCTGCTATTTCAATTGAATGACGATGTTTAATTGGATTATAAGCAAAAAAGTTTTCATTATCTGTTACAAAATGAGTAGTTTCACTAAGCTTTTTACCAGCCCCACTTACTCCACTTTTTGCATCTACAAAAACATCTCTTTCAATATATTCTAAAAATGGATAAAGTGCTAGAATAGTAGCAGTTGGATAACATCCCGGATTTGCAATAAGCTTTTTATTTTTTATAAAATCTCTAAAAATCTCAGGCAATCCATAAGCAGCATTTTCAAGATTTGCTGGGTCTATATGAGGACAGTAATAATCTTCATAATTTTTTTGTTTTAATCTATAATCAGCAGAAAAATCTACTATTTTAATATCATATCTCATAAGCTCTTTTACATAACTCATAGCAGTTTTATGTGGTACTGCTAAAAAAACTAAATCATTTTTTGCAATTTCACTAATTTCAGCCTTTTTTATCTCTTTTTCAAAAACCCCTTTTAAAGATGGATAAATATCACTTATATCTCCTCCACCCTCAGTTGAGTATAGCTCATTAATAGTAAAATTTGGATGATTTAATAAAATTTTTACAAGCTCAAGTCCTGTATATCCACTCGCTCCTACAATTGCAACATTAATTTTTTTCATTTTTTTCCTTTACTTTCCAGTACTTCCAAATCCGCCTTTTCCTCTTTTAGTCTCACTTAGTTCATTTACTTCTTCAAATTCAGCCTGCACCACAGGTGCTATAACTGCTTGAGCAATCCTCTCACCCTTTTTTATCTCAAACTCTTCACTACCAAGATTAATAAGTAAAACCATAATCTCCCCTCTATAATCCGCATCAATAGTTCCTGGAGAATTAAGCACTGTTATTCCATGCTTAAATGCAAGCCCGCTTCTTGGCCTAATTTGCACTTCATATCCAGGCTCTATCTCAAAAGCAAGCCCAGTTTTTATAAGTTTCCTCTCCATTGGTTTAATTATATAATCTTCAATTGAATGCAAATCAAATCCAGCTGATAGTTCTGTCTGATATGCTGGAATTATTGCTTCAGGGTTTAATTTTTTGATTTTTAACTTCATTTTAATCCTTAACTAAAACAGATATCTTCATAACAAATTTTTGTAATTTCATATGCTTTCTCGCCTCCTGGAAGATTTACTTCTACCTCATCTCCAACTTCTTTTCCAATTAATGCTTTTGCAAGAGGTGAATGGTATGAAATAAGTCCCTTACTTGGGTCTGCTTCTGGTGCTCCTACTATTGTATATTTAACCTCTTCATCAGTATCCAAATCAACTAAATAAACAGTAGAACCAAATGCAACTCTATTATGTGCATGCTCGCTTGGATCTACTACTACTGCTCTAGAGAGAATATCGCTAAGTTCTGCTATTCTTCTTTCAATATGAGCTTGTTTTTCTCTTGCTGCATGATACTCAGCATTTTCTTTTAAATCTCCAAGCTCTCTTGCAGCATCTATTTCTTTTGCAACTTCTGGTCTTGCTACTGTCTTTAGATATTCAAGCTCACGAGATAATTTTTCATATCCATGTTTTGTCATTGGCTCTTTCATAATTCTCCTTTTATTAATTTTGCTACATTTTTACTACTTCCAAATTTTAAAATCTCTCTTAGTTTTAGTGATTTTTGCCTAAATTCATTAATATCACTATTTTCTAAATCATTTAAAAGTATCTTCTTATCAAACTTTTGCAAATACTCTTTGTGAAAAGGCTCTAATCCTTCATTTTCAAAAATAATATTTGCAAGCCCTACATAATTTAATTTAACTAAACTTTTTGCAATTAAATACTCAATCCACCTTGCTTTATACATTAAAACAAAAGGTGTGCCAATTATTGCCGCTTCAAGAGTAGCGGTACCGGAGCATATATATGCAAAATCGCTTTTAAGCAAAGCTTCTTTAGTAGAAAAAATTATATCAAATTCTTTTACATCTCCATATATCTCATCTATTTTTTCTTTATAAATTTCAGGAACTACTAAAAGTTTATTTTGTTTTATATTCTTTGCTAAACTTCTAAAAACAGGCATTAAATTTTTTATCTCACTTTTTCTACTTCCTGGTAAAAAAGCAACATTTCCATATCTTTTTTCATCTCTAAATTCTTGAATTTCATCTAAGATAGGATTTCCTACATATATCCCATCTTCCCAAAATTTTTTTTCAAAAGGAAAAATATAAGCTTTTTTATCCACATATTTATTAACTTGCTTAATTCTTCCTCTCTTCCAAGCCCAAACTTTTGGCAGAATATAATAAATTATTTCTTTCTCTGGATATTTTTCTTTTATAGCTTTTGCAACTCTTAAGTTAAAAGAAGGAGCATCTATAAGTAAAACTTTATCCACATCTTTACTCTTTTTAGCTAACTTTTCAATTGTATCTTTAGCTAATTTAATCTTTGGAATTACATCTAAAAACCCCATTACATTAAACTCATTACTATCAATTATAGGCTCTCCTAATGAACTATCAAACACTCCTTCTATCTTTGCATCTAGATGTTTTATTACCTCTTTTAAATGCAAATTTGCACTAGGCTCAATTGCAGATACTAATAACTTCATTCAAAATCCACACGTGATTGATGAATAATTTTTTTGTTTTCTTTTTTCTTTTTAACACATTTTTTAACTTCCCTTTTGCCATCTACAAGTTTAGCTCCAAAATATCTTGGCATACACATTTAAACCTCCTTAAACTCCATTAAATCAACATAAAAAATTCTACCTTTAAATTTTTTACCAGTAATTGCCTCTATTGCTTTAATATAATCTTTTACTTGATTGATATATTTGCTCTCATCATGAGGTCTTACAGATTTGTAATCAATTATAACATTTTCTGTAATTAAATCTATTCTTCCTACACTTCCTTCAAAAATAAAAGGTATCTCTTTTTTGCCATTTGGTAATAATTTTTTTGCTTCTTTAAATTTTTGCTCTATTTCATCTATATCACAAAAATCACCAAAATGATTCCTAACAGCCTCTATATCTTCACACTCAAATGCAAAATGTATAGCATTACCATAAAATATAGCTTCAAAATCATTTGGTTTATA
>JALVUH010000053.1 GCA_027035735.1 Nautiliaceae bacterium | reverse complement strand
TCTAATATTATTAATAGCAGTTGTTATTTTCTTTTGAATTTGTTTAATAGTTGAAACAACATTTTCATCAAAATCATCTTCATATCTAGAATAAAAAGAAAAAGAAGCAAAAACTTTATTTTTTATAATAATAGGTAAATAAAGATAAGATTTATATTTTCCTTTCAAATGATTATCAAAAATAATATCTTTTAAATCCAATCTTTCATTCAATTTAACTTCATCAAAATAATTCCAATTTTTAAAACTCTCATAAATTTTATTTATTAAAATATTTTGATTTTTAATTTTTGTAATAATATCATTAATTTTTAAAAGAATTTTTAACATATTTTCATTTTTATACATATTAGTCTTATCAATAACAAATGCAAGCCCTGCATATTCTCCATTATAAAAAATTGTTTCAGCAAAAAATTCTAAAAAAATTCTTCTATTTCTAAAACTCTTAAATTCTGCTGCATTATTATTGCTTAGTTTTTCACCCTTTAATCTCTTTTTTAAATTTTCAGCAATAGATTCTTTTAAATGTTCAGGTAATAAATCAATTATTGATAAATCATAAATTTTATCATCTGCTTCAAACATTTTTTTGAATGTATCATTAGCAAGTATTATTTTATCTCTATAAATAACTATCCCTATAATAGGAGATTTATAAATTACATCAAAAATTTCAGACAATTGAAATTCATTAGAAACGTCAGTAATCACACTTAAAAGCGTATATATGTTATCTTTTATTTCTAAAATTCTAATATAATTTTTAAAATAAAATAATTTTCCATTTTTTCCTTTTAAATGATGTTTAAAAGTAAAAATATCATTAACTTTTTTATTTCTAATTATATTTTCAAACTCTTTTAACTCTTCTTTATCAAAATTTTCCAAAATTTTATTAAAGGTTAATTCTTCATCTTCATAACCTATTACTTTTACATTTTTTATTATATTAAAATTCAAAAATTCAAAGCTATCTTTTGTTACCCTACATTTTACTAAATATACACTAACAGGAAAATTTTCTAAAATAGCTTTACAATCCATTACTAATCCTAATCAATTTTTAACACACTCAAAAATGCTTCTTGAGGAATATTTACTTTTCCTATTGCTTTCATTCTTTTTTTACCTTCTTTTTGCTTTTCAAGTAGTTTTCTTTTTCTACTTATATCTCCACCATAACATTTAGCAGTTACATCTTTTCTAAGAGCTTTTACGGTTTCTCTTGCAATAATTTTATTTCCAATACTTGCCTGAATAGCTACTTCAAATAGCTGTCTTGGAATTAACTCTTTCATAACTTTTATTAATTCTCTACCTTTTTTCTCAGCTTTTTCTCTTGGCACAATTATACTTAATGCATCAACCACTTCTCCAGCAACTCTTATATCCATTTTTACCAAATCCCCCTCTTTATATCCAATTGGCTCATAATCAAAACTTGCATAACCTTTTGTAAGAGTTTTTAATTTATCATAAAAATCAGTAACTATTTCATTAAGAGGAAGTTCATACTCAAGTAAAACTCTCTCAGGAGATAGATATTCCATTCTAAGTTGAATTCCTCTTTTTTCATTTAAAAATTGAATTAAATTACCCACAAATTCATTAGGAGTAAGAATAGTAGCTTTTACATATGGTTCATAAATCTTATCAATTTTATTTGGTGGTGGTAAATCACTTGGATTAGATACTTCAATTTCACTTCCATCAGTTAATTTTACTTTATATGTAACACTTGGAGCTGTAGCAATTAATTCAATTCCAAATTCTCTCTCAAGTCTTTCTTTAACTACTTCCATATGAAGCATTCCTAAAAACCCTACCCTAAATCCAAATCCAAGAGCTTGAGAAGTTTCAGGCTCAAATGTAATAGAAGCATCATTTAATTTAAGTTTTTCTAGTGCATCTCTTAAATCATCATATTTATCTGTATCAATTGGATAAATTCCAGCAAATACAAAGCTTTTCGCTTCTTCAAATTCAGCTGCAGGTTCGCTTGCAGGATTTTTAGCATTTGTAATTGTATCTCCTACTCTAATATCAGCTACATTCTTTAACCCCATTACAACTACACCAATCTCTCCTGTTTTAATTTCATCAGTTTTAAGTTTTCTAAGTGGATGAGGATAAAATAAATCTAATACTTTATGTTTTTTACCTGTTCCCATTACTAAAACTTCATCACCTTTTTTAATACTTCCATCAAACATTCTAACAAGACAAATAGCCCCTAAATAATTATCAAACCAGCTATCATAAATCAAAGCTTTTGTTGGAGC
>JALVUH010000052.1 GCA_027035735.1 Nautiliaceae bacterium | reverse complement strand
ATGGTGGTCGCTGCAGGGCTCGAACCTGCGACCCCCAGCTTGTAAGGCTGGTGCTCTCCCAACTGAGCTAAGCGACCAAGTGGCGTCCCCAACGGGATTCGAACCCGTGTCGCCGCCGTGAAAGGGCGGTATCCTAGACCACTAGACGATGGGGACTCATGGTGACCCGTGCTGGATTCGAACCAGCGGCCCTCTGCTTAAAAGGCAGATGCTCTACCGACTGAGCTAACGGGTCAATTTCTCACAACTCTTCGTTGTGTGGGTGAAATTATAAAGAAAAAAATTTTTAAAGTCAAGAGATTTTTACAAAAATTTTTAAAATTTTATTTTTAACTTCATTTTAATAAAAAACTCCTAAAATATCTCAAAATTTTAAAGGCAGCGAATGCAAATAATTCAAGATATTAAAAATGAAATTAAAAAAGCAATCATAGGTCATGAAAATCTTATCAATTCTATGCTAATAGCATTAATAACCAAAGGACATATTTTAATAGAAGGTGTTCCTGGAATAGCAAAAACAACTGCCGTAAAAGCATTAGCAAAATCTGTAAATTTAGAATTTAAAAGAGTTCAATTTACTCCAGATTTATTACCAAGCGATATTACAGGAGTTGAAATATACAATCCTAAAACAAATGAATTTCAAATAAAAAAGGGGCCTGTTTTTACCAATTTTTTATTAGCTGATGAAATAAATAGAGCTCCAGCAAAAGTTCAATCTGCTTTGCTTGAAGCAATGCAGGAGAGACAAGTAAGTATTGGTGAAGAAAATTTTATATTACCTGAACCTTTTATGGTACTAGCAACTCAAAACCCAATAGAACAAGAAGGAACATATCCTCTTCCTGAAGCTCAACTTGATAGATTTATGTTAAAAGTAGAAGTTGGTTACAATACTCCTGAAGAAGAGATTGAAATTATAAAATTACTTGAAAATCCAAAAGAAATACAATCTGTGGCAGATAAAAAAGATATTTTGAATTTACAAAATGAACTTAAAAATATCCATATAGACGAAGAATTGTTAAAATATATAGTAAACATTGTAAATGAAACTAGATTTCCAAAACATATTCAATATGGAGAATATATAGAACTTGGAGCTTCTCCAAGAGCCACTATCTCACTTGTAAACGCATCAAAAGCAAATGCAATGCTTAAAAACAAAGATTATGTAGCTCCAAGTGATATTATAGAATTAATTCCTTTAGTTTTAAAACATAGAATTACCCTAAATTACAAAGCAGAAGCCGATGAAATTAGTAAAGACTTGATAATAAAAAATATTATAGAAGCAATTGATATACCATGAGAGAAATTATAATCAAAACAAAAAAAAGAGTTTATTCAAATTTTAGCGGAAGACATCTTAGTAAATTAAAAGGAGAAGGATTAGATTTTAGAGAAATAAGAGAATATACCTATAACGATGATGCAAAAAAAATTGATTGGAAAATAAGTGCCAAATTACAAAAACCTGTAATAAAAGAATTCAATGAAACAAAAGAATTGAATATTATTATTTGTTATTTATTAAGTGGTTCTATGCATTTTGGAAGTATAAGATTAAAAAATGAAACAGCAATAGAAATTATGTCTATTTTAGCATTTAGTGCTACCAAAAATGATGATAAAGTCACCTTTATAACTTATGATAAAAAACCTCTACATTTTAAACCCACAAAATCACCTAAAAGTGCTTTTTCTTATTTAGATAAAATTTCAAAAATAGAATTACTTGGAAAAGATTACGATTTTTATTTTATTGAATATTTAAATAAACTCAAAAAATCTATTCTTTTTGTAATAAGTGATTTTTATAAAATTCCTCCTCTTCACAAATTAAAGCATGAAACATACGCTATAAAAATAAGAGATAAATTTGAAGAAAATCCACAATTTAAAGGATATATTAATACAATTGATCCTATAACCTTAAAAGAAAATGAAACTTTTTTTAATGCTTATTCAATAAAAAAATATAAAAATTACATTAATGATTTAGATAAAAAATTTAATGAATTATTGAATTCAAAAAAGATAAAACATACAAAAATTTATACACATGATGATGTTTTTTTTAAGTTAGGAGAACTTTTAAAATGAATGAATTGGCAAAACTAAAACCTATAAAACCAAATGTTCCAATAAATACATTCCATTTTAATTGGTGGATGGTTTTAGTTATTGTTATGTTTTTATTTTTAGGAATAATAATTATTTTTCTTAAAAAATCATTAAAAATCAAAAAAGAAAAAAAAGAGCTTTTTAAACTAATAAATAATC
>JALVUH010000051.1 GCA_027035735.1 Nautiliaceae bacterium | reverse complement strand
TAGGAAGAATAACTATAAATTCTTCACCTCCCCATCTACCTACTATATCACTTTTTCTAAATGTATGTTTTAAAATTTTACCAATTTCACTTAATACATAATCCCCAAATTCATGACCATAAGTATCATTAACTCTTTTAAAATGGTCAATATCAAAAAATAAAATACTACCTTTTTCTAAATTTTTAATTTTATAATCAATTCCTCTTCTATTTAAAATTCCTGTAAGTTCATCATATAATGCCTCTTTTTGTGCTTTCTCTATCTTTTTTTTATTAAAAAGCACAATTACTATTCCTAAAACTACCACAAATAAAACTAGCCCTAACAAAAACTTATTTAGACTATGATTTTGCTCAATAATTATACTTTTTAAATAGTTATTTACTATCTCTTCTCTCTCTTTAGGAGTTATACTATCTATCGCTTTATTTATTTTATATAACACATCAGGCAAATCACTTCTTATCATAATTTGAACATCAAATTTAAAAGGAGTTTTGAAAGCTAGCTGTAAATTCATTAAATGATTTTTATTAATCAGATATAAAATTACAGGTAAAACATCTACAGCGCAATCAACCTCTTTTCTCTCAATCATTTCAAGAGCTTCAAAAGTATCTTTTGTTTCAACATAATTTAAATCAGGATAATGCTCTTTCATTAATCTCTCAGCCGTATAATGCCTACCAACAGCTATTGAACTTATATCACTTATTGAATCAAAATGTTTATCCCCTCTACAAACAATACCTAATGGAAAACTTACATAAGGTTTGCTAAAAATAGAATATTTGCTCCTAAAATCTGTAAAAGAGGTATCAATAGTTAAATCAGATTTTTTTTCTTTAATATCTCTTAAAACTTCTGTCCAATAAGGAACTACATTAATTCTATAATCTAAATGAGCCTTTTTAGCTATTAATTTCCAAAAATCTACTCCCATTCCATAAATATGCCCATTTTTATACATGTGAAAAGGAGGCCAATTTTTAGTTACATCTACTTCTAAAAACTCTGTATTTATATCTTTAAGAGAATAATTTTCAAATAAAATTTTGTTAAAGTCTATTTTTTTATTCAAATAAAAAGCACTCAAAACTAAAGTCTTATAAACTAAATCTTTTCTAAAATCAAAATTATCTTCAAAAAGCCTATTTAAAACTCCGATATCCTCATAATTTTTTCTTATAAAATCCCTACTTGCTACTATAAAATATTTATTAAAATCTATCCCATACGATTTTAAATTAAAGTTAATAATTCCATCTCTTTCTATTTTATCGGAAACAACTATAGCATCAACTTTCTTTTCTAAAAAATCTTCTAAAGAAGCATTGACTTCTCTATAATGATTATTAACTCTACTTAATAAAACTTTAACTGCAAAATCAACATTAGCAATTGTTCTAATTTCACTTAAACTTTTTCTATTACTTAAAATATACTCATTAACTTCACCAATAGGAGTTATTATTACTAAATCTTTATCAAAAATAAATGGCAAGTTATTGTAATTTACCATTACCAAAGAGTTAGTAAAATTAACTTCCTTTAAAGAAGTATATCTTTTTATAGTTACATTATTTAATGTAACATCCTTAAAATCAATGGGTAAATACAACTCAAACCCAAAAAGCTTTAAAAAAATACACTAACAATAACGATTTTTAATGCATTCATAAAGCTCTATCCTCCTATCTCTAAAAAATGGCCAAATTTTTCTAACTTCTTTAGCTTTTTCTAAATCAATATCGGCTTCAATTATCTCTTCATTAAATCCTCCCCTTGCTATCTCTTCTCCTTGCGCTCCAAAAATAAAACTATTTCCCCAAAATTCAATCCCACCAAGACATCCGCTCTCATCTTTTTCTTTACCTACTCTATTTACCGCTATTACATAAACTCCATTAGCTACTGCATGACCCCTTTGAACGCTTAGCCAAGCATTTAGCATTTTTTCTTTTTCTTCTTTAGTATTTTCTTTTTCACAAAGCTCATCTCTTCTTTCCTCAGGACACATCAGCCATCCAATAGCTGTTGGATAAATCAAAATTTCAGCTCCCTTTAAAGCCATTATTCTAGCTGGCTCCGGATACCACTGGTCCCAACAAACTAAAACCCCAAGTTTTCCTATACTCGTATCAATTGGCTCTATTGAATCACCCGGTGTAAAATAAAACTTCTCATAAAATCCAGGGTCATCTGGTATATGAGTTTTTCTATATTTTCCAGCAATTCTTCCTCTATCAAATACAACAGCCGTATTATAATAAATCCCATCCATTACTTTCTCAA
>JALVUH010000050.1 GCA_027035735.1 Nautiliaceae bacterium | reverse complement strand
TATTATTATCAATTAATCAATAATGCCAAAAGAGTATCTATCTCTTATGTCAAAAATGAAGAGAATTCTCCTAGTAAGTTTTTGTATGAGTTGGGATTAGGAATTGGCAAGAGTGGAGATGGAAAATATCAGTTTTTTAAAATTTCAAAAAGCAAAACTCATACTCAATACGATGAAAAGTTTGAAATTAAATTTCCACTTTTTCCTACTACTCTTAAAATATTACTTGAGTGTCCTAAGAGATATTATTTTGAAAAAGTGCTTGAGATTACAAATCCTGATACACAAGAAGAATTTTTTGGGAATATTTTTCATGAAAGCTTAAAGGAATTAGATAGTTTTAGAAGTGCGGATGAATATTATAAAAAACTTATTGAAAAGATAACTTCAAAAATAAATGATAAAAGGCTTTTGTTTGAAGTGCTTGTAAAATGGGATGATAAAATCAAAAAATTTTGTGAGATTGATTTTGAATTAAGAGATGGTAAAAACTCTTTTCCTGAGCAATTAATTAAATTTAATTATAAAGGGTTTGAGCTTGGTGCGATAGTTGATAGAATGGATATAGATGATAAAGAGGTAGTTTTGATTGATTATAAAACATCAAAAAGTGCCGAGAAAAATGAAAAATATATTTATGATTTGCAGACAACTTTTTATTATTTGTGGGCAAAAAAGCGATTTCCTGACAAAGAAATAAAAACTTATATATGGGATATTGAAAATACAAAATTAATTGAGGGAGTTATAAAAACAGAAATTTTAGATGAAGTGCTTGATAATCTACCAAAAGAGATAAAAGAAGCTGAAGATATTGTGGTTGAATTTGAAAAAAACGGAGAAATTAAACAAAAAGTTGCAAAAAGTGCAAAAGATATATGTAAATTTTGTCCTTATATTGTGGCTTGTGGAAAGGATGAGTTATGAAAAGGCTTTTAGCTGTTAGTGCAAGTGCAGGAAGTGGTAAAACTTTTAGACTTGTAAATAGATATATATCTCTTTTAAATTTGGATACTCCAACAAATATTATTGCTATAACATTTACAAATAAAGCTGCAAATGAGATGAAAGAGAGGATTATAAAAGAACTTAATAGTTTAGGAGAAGATGAAACAATAATACAAATGATATGTAATGAGCTTGAGATAAATGATAAAGAGCTTTTAAAAAGAAAAAATAATTTAATTAAAAAATTTTTAACAAATGATATTAATATTCAAACGATTGATTCATTTATAAATAAGATTTTAAGAAAATTTAGTTATTTTGCGGGAGTTAGGAGTAATTTTGATATTGGAAGTGATGATAGAGATGTAGTTTTTAATAAATTTTTGTATTCTTTAAATGAAATAGAGATGCAAAAACTTATAGAAATTGCAAAAAAAGAGGAGAGGTTTTTTAAGAGTTTGCTGGATTTATTTGAAGATTTGTATGAAAGAGATAAAGAGCTTAAAAATATTAAACTTAAAGAAGTTAAAAAACCAAATGATAATGAAGCAAAAGAGGAGTTTTATAAACTTAAAGAATTTATTTTAAATTCAAATGCAAGTAAGAGTGCAAAAAATACATTTGATATTGATTTTTATGAAATTCCTTATAAGGGATGGTTTAGTAAAGATTCTCTTAATTATTGGCATTACAAAAAAATTTATGAGCCTTGGTTTGATGATGTATTAGAGCTTTTGCATAAATTTTTTAAAGAGTATTTTGATTATTTAGAGTATAAATTTTTTTCTAATCTTTTTTATTTTTATGAAAAGTATAAAATTGAGAAGTGGAAATTTAAAAAAGAGGAAAATATTCTTGATTTTAAGGATATTGAGCATTTGGTATATGAGCTTTTAAGAGGTAAAATCAATAGCGATTTTTTATATTTTAGGCTTGATAGTAAAATAAATCATATTTTAATAGATGAATTTCAAGATACTTCAATAACTCAATGGGAGATTTTTGAGCCAATTGTTAGTGAAATAGCTAGTGGTATTGGAAGAAAGGAATTTAGAAGTTTTTTTTATGTAGGAGATGTAAAGCAGTCAATTTATAGATTTAGAGGTGGTAAGAAAGAACTTTTTTTTGAAGTAGCAAAAAAATATGAGCCTTTTGGGCTTGAGATGGAAGAGTTAAAAGTCAATTTTAGAAGTGCGAAAAATATAGTAAATTTTGTAAATAAAAAATTTAATCTAAATGAAAAACCAAATAAAGATATAAAAGGATATGTTGAAGTTGATGAATTTAAAAAAGAAGATGTTTATGAAAAAATTTATGAAAAGATTTTATTTTTAAATGAAAATGGAGTAGATGATGAAGATATAGCAAT
>JALVUH010000049.1 GCA_027035735.1 Nautiliaceae bacterium | reverse complement strand
AGTCGTAATCTATTTCAAAAACTTTTAAAAAAACATCCAAAAATTCATATAATGACTGCTAATAGATTTGAGATAGTAAAAGAGCTATTTTAGCTCTTTATTGATGATAATTTGGAGCTTCTTTTGTGATAGTTACATCATGTACATGAGATTCTCTAAGTCCTGCTGTAGTAATTTCTACAAATTCTGCTCTCTCCCAAAAAGTAGGAATATTTTTTGCACCAACATATCCCATAGAAGCTCTTAGTCCTCCAATTAATTGATGAATAACATCAGCAATTTTTCCTCTATAAGGAACCATACCTTCAATACCTTCTGGAACTAGCTTATCAGCTGCTGTTCCTTCTTGGAAATATCTATCATTACTTCCTTTTTGCATAGCTCCTATACTTCCCATACCTCTATATGATTTATATTGTCTTCCTTGATACATAATAGTTTCACCTGGAGATTCTTCAGTACCAGCAAGTAAACTACCAATCATTACACTACTTGCACCAACTGCAAGTGCTTTTGCTATATCACCTGAGTATTTAATTCCACCATCAGCAATAATTGGAACATCATATTTTCTAGCTTCTGCTGCACACTCATCAATAGCACTAATTTGTGGAACCCCAACTCCAGCTACAATTCTTGTAGTACAAATACTTCCAGGTCCAATTCCAACTTTAACTGCATCAGCACCAGCTTTTATTAAATCTCTTGTAGCTTCAGCAGTTGCTACATTTCCAGCTACTACATCAACTTCAAATCTCTCTTTAATAGCTTTTACTAAATCTAAAATTCCTTGCGAATGCCCATGAGCTGAATCAACCACAATTACATCAACTCCAGCACCTACAAGTGCAGCTGCTCTTTCAATACCATTTCCAACCCCAACTGCTGCTGCTACTCTAAGTCTACCATATTCATCTTTATTTGCATTTGGATATTCTTTTTTCTTTTGAATATCTTTAATTGTAATAAGACCTTTAAGATAACCTTCATCATCAACAATTGGAAGTTTTTCAATTTTATGTTCATGCAGTATCTTTTCTGCTTCTTCAAGTGAAATTCCCTCTTTTGCTGTAACAAGTGGCATTGGAGTCATTAAATCTTTTACTTTTCTAGATAAATTTTTTTCAAATCTTAAATCTCTATTAGTTAAAATTCCTATAAGTTTATTATTTTCATCAACTACAGGCACACCTGAAATTTTATAAGTTGCCATAATCTCATGAGCTTTTGCAATCGGCTCATCTGGTAAGATTTTGATTGGGTCAATTATAACTCCACTCTCACTCTTTTTAACTTTTTCAACTTCTTTAGCTTGAGAAGCAATATCCATATTTTTATGAATTACACCAATTCCACCAAGTCTAGCTAAAGCAATAGCAGCTCTAGCTTCTGTTACTGTATCCATTGCAGCTGAAACTATAGGAATATTAAGTGTTACATTTTTTGTAAATCTAGTTCTTAAGTCTACTTCTTTTGGCAATACATTTGAATATTTTGGAACAAGTAAAACATCTTCAAAAGTTAACGCTTTATATTTAATTCTCATCTTCTATCCTTTCACTAAATCTTCAACAATTTTTGCACCATTAAACAAAGTCTCTTCATCAAAATGTTTAGCAATTAACTGCATTCCAATCGGAAGTCCTTTTTTATCTTTTCCAATAGGAAGCGAAATTGCCGGAACTCCTGCTAAGTTTACTCCAATAGTATAAATATCACTTAGATACATCTCAAGTGGGTCTTTTTTGCTACCAAATTCAAAAGCTGTAGTAGGTGTTACTGGAGTTAAAACTAAATCTGCTTCGCTAAAGAGTTTATCAAACTCATTTTTAATTAAATGCCTTACTTTTTGAGCTTTAATATAATAAGCATCATAATACCCACTGCTTAATACAAAAGTCCCAAGCATAATTCTTCTTTTAACTTCTTCTCCAAATTGAGCTCTTGTTAATTTATAAGTTTCTTTTAAATCTTTTCCTTCAATTCTTCTACCATATCTCATACCATCAAATCTAGCTAAATTACTACTTGCTTCAGCTGTAGCTACAATATAATAAGTTGCTACATCTATTTTTGAATTCATTAGATTTTTGTGAATAATTGTATGACCTTCTTTTTCAAGTGCTTTAACTACATCTAAAATAGCATTTCTAACATCTTCATCAGCCTCTTCAATATAGTTATCAATTACTGCAATTTTTAGTTTTTTAGATGTATTAAATTCTATTTTTTTATTTTCAACCGGTGCTGAAGTAGAATCTTTTGGATCATGTCCTGCAATAATATTATATAAAATTGCTGCATCTTCTACATTTTGAGTAATAGGTCCTATTTGATCAAGTGAGCTTGAAAATGCAGTAAGACCATATCTTGAAACTCTTCCATAAGTCGGCTTCATCCCTACAACTCCACAAAAAGCAGCAGGCTGACGAATAGACCCACCTGTATCACTTCCAAGAGCAGCAATTGCAAGTCCAGCTCCAACTACCGCAGCACTTCCACCACTACTTCCACCTGGGACACAATTTGGATTATGAGGATTTAGAGTTTTACCATATTGACTAGTCTCAGTAGAACTTCCCATAGCAAATTCATCCATATTACATCTACCAAATGGACTAAGTCCATTTTCTAGCATTTTATCAATTACAGTTGCGTTATATGGAGCTACATATCCTCTTAGAATTTTAGATGAACAAGTTATCTCCCAACCTTTAACATTTATATTATCTTTAATTGCAATAGGAACTCCATCTCCACTTTCACTTAAATCTGTGTCTAAAAACTGCTCAATATAACCACCAAGCTCTTTATTTTCTTTTGCTTTAGCATTAATATCTTTTTTTATCTCTTTAAGCTCTTCATTGCTTAATGTCAAAGCTTCTTTTAATGTTATCATTCTCTTCCTTTATAATTAAACTTTTTAGCCAAAAATAGATTCCAAAACTAATACTAACTAATATAATGATAGTTAAAATAATAATCCAAAAAGGAACAGGTTTATCCACCTATTACCTCTTTACATCTATTACAAAGTTCATTTTCAGCTTCACTTAAATATCTCCAACATCTTGGGCATTTGTGTAGAGGAGATTTTTTAATTTTTACTACAAATCTTTCATCTTCACCCACATGAAATTCATCTAATGTTTCACCTTCAATATTATCACATAAAATACTTACATTAAAAAATTCTGCCATTTCATCTTTTAATAATTTATCATAATTTGTCTCAATTGCAAGCTCAAGCGTATCTTTTATAACTTTTTCTTTTTTAAGTCTATCAACAATTTCATAAAATCTTCTTCTAATTTCAAGCACCTCTTCATCAATTGGATTTTCTATAGGTGATAGCGGAGTATATACAAAGTCAAAAATATCTTTTGCATCTTCTTTTATAACTTTTGGTGCATGTTCAACTGCTTCATCCATTGTGTAAGTTAGCACTGGTGCTAAAATACTCATTAACTCTTTTGCAATTACAGCCATTACAGATTGAGAATTTCTTCTTTTTTCTGAGTCTTTTGCTTCACAATATAATCTATCTTTACAAACATCAAGATAAATTGCACTAAGTTCAGTAACAATAAAATTATTTAATATCTGCATTGCTTTTGCAAAATCATATTTAGAAAAGTTATAAACCACCTCATCAAATACTTCTTTGGCTCTACTTAAAATCCATTTATCAATCATTGATGGATTAGTTAATTTAATTTCATCTAAATCATTTACATTTGCAAGTAAAAATCTAATAGTATTTCTAATTTTTCTATATTGCTCTGCAACTTGTTTTAAGATATTATCGCTAATTTTAATATCTCCTGTATAATCACTCGTAGCTACCCAAAGTCTTAAAATCTCTGTTCCAAATTTTTTGCTAACTTCTTGAGGTGCAACTACATTTCCTTTGCTCTTACTCATCTTCTCACCCTTCTCATCTACCGTAAATCCGTGGGTGAGAATTGATTTATAAGGAGCTTTCTCTTCTATTGCAGTTGATACAAGAAGCGAGCTTTGAAACCAACCTCTGTGTTGATCACTACCCTCAAGATACATACTTGCTGGATATTCACCTGCATCATATCTATGAGATTTAAGTACTGCAAACCAAGTAGAACCGCTATCAAACCACACATCTAAAATATCTTGAACTTTTTCAAGCCTTGGTGCTAAATCTTTTTTATTTTCTGGAAGTAGTTCTTCTATACTCATTTCATACCAAGCATCAGCACCTTTTTGTTTAAAAATTTCATAAATATTTTCTAAAATATCTTCATCAAGTAAAATCTCTCCACTTTCTTTATCTCTAAAAAATGCAATAGGCACTCCCCAATCTCTTTGGCGGCTTATACACCAATCTGGTCTATTACTAACCATTGCTTTTAATCTGTTTCTTCCACTCTCAGGTGTAAATTCAACTCCTTCAATCTCTTTTAGAGCCTTATTTCTTAGAGTATCTCCACTAAATTCTTTATCCATTGCTATAAAAAATTGTTTAGTTGCCCTAAAAATCACAGGATTATGACATCTCCAGCAATGAGGATAACTATGAGTAAATTTAGAAGATTTTATTAAATTTTCACCAAGTAATTCTAAAATTTTATCATTTGCTTCAAAAATATGCATTCCAACAAATTCACTTGAATTCTCACCCAAAAGTTTTTCTGTTTCTACAAGTTTTGAATATTTACCTTCATTATCTACAGGTTGTATAATCTCTTCATATCCATATCTTAGCCATACTCTATAATCTTCTTCACCATGACCTGGAGCTGTATGAACACATCCTGTTCCACCATCCATAGTTACATGTTCACCAAGAAGAATGATTGAGAGTCTATTATTTAAAGGATTTACAGCTTTTAAACCTTCAAGTTCTTTTGGATCAAACTCTTTAACTATTTCTCCTTTTACAACTCCCTCTTCTTTTAATTTATCATATAGAGGTTTTGCTACTATAAAATTATCACTTGTTAATACATATTTAACTTCAGGATTTAAAGCTATACCCATATTTGCTGGAAGTGTCCAAGGAGTAGTAGTCCAAATAATTATTTTTGCATGTTTTGTGCCAAGAGCTTTATTTGCTTCTTTAGTTAAAGGAAAAGCTACATAAATAGAATAATCTTCCTTCTCTTCATACTCAACCTCAGCTTCAGCAAGAGCAGTTTTATCATGCATACACCAAAATACAGGCTTACTTCTCTCAATTAATAAACCTTTTTTTGCTATTTCAGTTAAGGCCTTATAAATATCTGCTTCAAATTCAAAATCCATAGTTTTATAAGGATTATCCCAATCTCCTATAACTCCTAAAGACTTAAATTCTTCTTTTTGAATTTCTATAAATTTAGCAGCATGCTCTCTACATAACTCTCTAATTTTAGTTTTAGGAAGTTTTTCTTTTTTTTCTCTTCCAATTTTCTTTTCAACTTGTTGTTCAATTGGAAGTCCATGACAATCCCAACCCGGAACATATCTAATATCAAAGCCTTGGAAATAATAAAATTTATTAATAATATCTTTTAAGATTTTATTTAATGCATGTCCTATATGGATATGTCCATTTGCATAAGGAGGACCATCATGAAGATTAAATCTATCATTTCCTTTTCTATTCTTTTTCATTCTTTCATAAACATTTTCATCAAACCATTTAGCATATCTTTTTGGCTCATTCTGAGGTAAATTCCCGCGCATTGGAAATGTAGTCTTTGGAAGCAAAAGAGTATCTTTATAATCCATCAAAAAGTCCTTTTTGCGTGATATTATATCAAATTATTCTATTAGAGATATAACTTTTACAATATTTGGATCAGCAAAAAAATCATCCGCTTTATTATCATAATCAAATTGAGATAAAATGTATCTAATTACATTTATTCTTGCTCTTTTTTTATCATTTGCATCTACCTCAATCCATGGTGCATAAGGAGTAGAAGTCGCTGCAAACATATCCTCTTTTAATTTTTGATATTCATCATAATGTTCATAGCTTTTCCAATCAAGTGTAGAGAGTTTCCATTTTTTAAGTGGGTCAGTTTCTCTTTTTTTAAGGCGTTTATACATCTCTTCTTTTGAAATTTGCAGATAAAATTTAAAAAATTTAATCCCATCATCAACTATCATCTCTTCAAATCTAGGACATTGTCTCATAAATTTAAGATAATCTTCTTTGGTGCAGAAATGAAAAACCATCTCAACTCCAGCTCTATTATACCAGCTTCTATTAAAAAGTACCATTTCACCACCAGCTGGGAAATGCGGCACATATCTTTGAAAATACCATTGTGTTTTTTCTTTTTCGGTAGGTTTGTCAAGTGCCACGCTTCTTGCAAATCTTGGATTTAAATATTCCAAAATTCTCTTTATTGTTCCATCTTTTCCCGCAGTATCGACACCTTCAAATATAGATAAAAACCTGATATTATTATTTTTTATCCATGTTTGAAGTTTTACAAGCTCTATTTGAAGTTTTAAAAGTTCTTTTTGATAGAATTTATTTTTAAACTTACCATTTTTTTTAAATACTTTATCTTTTGGAAGAGAATATTCCGGAAGTTTTTTAATATCTACATTCATTTTAGCTCCTTTTTTGGTTATAATAATTATAACATAAAGGAGTTAATATGAAAGTAATGTTTATAGGCAAAGAGTGGAAATTTAGAGATGAATTAAAAAATGAGCTTTTTAGATATATAAAATATGATAAGTTAGAATATTTAAACTCATTTGATATTTCATTTACTCCAAAAGAAGATACATTAATTGTTACAAACTCTCAAACATATCCACTTGTAACTAGAATAATATCTACTATTTTAAATAAAAATCCAATAATTAAAGAAAATCAATTAGTACCTGAAGATGCAAAATATTCAAAAAATAGTTTTTTAGTAAAGATAAATGGATATGAAGTAAATGTTATTTTATTAGAAAAAGAGGTCCCTGAAATTTTTATAATCACTCCTGAATATGAACTTATTAACATTTTTAATATGGATAAAGATACAACCAAAATGTTTATTGACCCTATACTAAATCCTAGAAAAATTGATTATACATTGATTGAAAATGAAGGTGGATTTTTAGAAATTTACACAGAGCCACTTGAAAGTAAAATAAAAAAAGAGATATTAAATGCAATCCCTTTTACTATTTTTGGAAACATTTTTGAGCACATTATAAAAACATTACCACCTAAAAAAATTACATTTGCTGAGAGCTGTACAGGAGGGCTTATAGCTTCAACTCTAACTAAATATTCTGGAAGTAGCAATATTTTTGATGGTAGTGTAGTAACATATGCAAACAGAATAAAACACGAATGGCTGGGTGTGAGTCAGGATACATTAAAAAGATATGGAGCAGTTAGTGAGCAGACAGTAAAAGAGATGTTACTTGGAGCTATTGAAATAGCAAAAGCCAATTATGCTATTGCAGTAAGCGGTATAGCAGGACCAACTGGTGGAACTAAAGAAAAACCTGTAGGTACAGTGTATATAGGAGTAGCAAATGAAAAAGAGTTAAAAGTAGAGCATCATCTATTTAGAGGTGATAGAAATTATATACAATATCAAGCTATGATGAATGGAATTAGAATGTTTATAAATTTTGCAAAACTTTATACAAAGGATATTTATTGAGTGCAATAGAAAGGGTTAAAAAAGCAATTGAAGAGATACAAAAAGGAAACATTATCATAATGATAGACGATGAAGATAGAGAAAATGAAGGAGATTTAGTATATGCAGGAGTTTTTTCAACTCCAGAAAAAGTAAATTTTTTAGCAAGCAAAGGAAAAGGACTTATTTGTGTTAGCTTAACAAAAGATATAGCAAAAAAACTTGATTTAAATCCAATGGTGCCTCAAAATAGCGAAAGTTTCTCAACCGCTTTTACTATTAGTGTAGATGCAAAGGAATGCAAAACCGGAATTAGTGCATATGAGAGAGATTTAACTATAAAAAAATTAAGCTCACCTACAAGTAAACCTGATGATTTCGTTCGTCCTGGGCATATATTTCCTTTGATTGCAAAAGAAGGAGGAGTACTCGTTAGAACCGGTCATACAGAAGGAAGTGTTGACATATGTAAACTTGCAGGAGTCTATCCAGTAGCTGTAATATGTGAAATAATGAATGAAGATGGAACAATGGCAAGAAGAAAAGATTTAGCTAAATTTGCAAAAGAGCATAATTTAGCTGTAGTTTATATCTCTGATATAGTAGAATATAGACTTCAATTTGAAAGTCTTGTAAATATTGAAAAAAAAGAAAAAATAACTCTTGATGGAGTTGAATTTGAAAAATATACTTTTAAAGACCATCTAAACCAAACTCATTATGCTTTAGTAAATAGAGCTAAAGAGCATACAAATGTTAAATTTTATAAAGTAACAAAAAATGTAGATTTTCTGCTTGATGATGAAAAAATGAAAGAGTATAAAAAAGTGCTTGAATTTATAAAATATAATACAGGTGCTATTATTTTTATTGACTCAAATTCAAAAGATAATAAAGAATTTGGGATAGGAGCTCAAATACTTAAAAAACTAGGAATTAAAAAATTAAATCTACTCTCAAATCACAAAAGCGAATTTAATGCACTTAAAGGCTTTGGTATAGAAATCAATAACTATTTGGAGATACAATGATAGTTTTACACAATATGGGAGGAGCTAGGAGTGAAGAAGAATTAAAAGAATTTTTATACAATATGTTTATGGACAAAAGAATAATTTCTTCTCCAATAAGATATTTTTTAGCACCTCTTATTTCAAATTTAAGATATAAAAAAGTTTGGAAAAATTATGAAAAAATTGGTGGAAGTAGAATTTATGACATAACTGAGAGTCTTGCTAAAAAAATGGAAAAAATAAGTGGCAAAAAAACTACATATGCTTTTAGATATACAAAACCCCATTTAAAAGATGTTATTGAAGATGAAGAGATTATATTTTTACCTCTTTATCCTCACTATTCTTTTACAACTTATGAAAGTTCACTTGATGAACTTAAAGAGCTTAATATAAATGCAAAAATAATAAAACCTTTTTATAAACACCCTCAATTTAATGAAATTATAAAAGAAAATATCTTAAATTCAATTGATAATCCTAATAAGTGGCATTTAATATTTTCAGCTCATGGACTTCCAAAAAAAATGATAAAAAAAGGTGATTTATACGAATCTCAAGTAAAAGAGCATGTAGAAATTTTAAAAAAACTATTGCCTGAGTTTAAATCCATAAGTTTAGCTTTTCAATCAAGATTTGGATTTAGTGAGTGGCTACAACCCTATCTTAATGAAGAGCTTAAAAAATATAAAAATGAAAATGTTTTAATTTATCCAATCTCTTTTATGATAGATAACTCTGAAACAGATTTAGAATTAAAGGTTGAATATAAACATTTAGCAGATGAAGTTGGTATAAAAAATTACAAAGTAGTAGATTGTCCAAATGATAGTGAAAAAACAGCAAAATTTTTAGTGGAGCTTGTAAATGAAAGCAGTAATTCAAAGAGTAATTGAAGCAAATGTAAAAGTAGATGGAAAATTAATAAATGAAATAAAAAAAGGTTTAGTTGTTTTAATCGGTTTTGAAAAAGAAGATAATGATGAAAAATTAAGTAAAATGATAAAAAAAATTATTAATATGAGGATATTTGAAGATAAATTTTCAAAATCTGTTCTTGATATTAATGGAGAAATTTTGCTTATTCCAAATTTTACAATCCCAGCTATTACCAAAAAAGGAACTCGGCCAAATTTTCAAAATTCAATGCCACCAAATGAAGCAAAAGAGATGTATGAAAAGATGCTAAAAAAAATGAATAATATTTTACCTACAAAAGCTGGAATATTCGGAGCTGATATGAAAGTTAATTTAATCAATGATGGACCTGTAACAATAATTTTGGAGGTTTAAAATGAAAAAATTAATTATCTTTTTATTAGTCGCATTATCTTTTTCTTATGAAATAAAAGAATTTGTAACTTGCAAAAATGTAAAAAATTTAACCCCTATTAATATTACAAATACTTTCAATGTG